>CAYUVM010000540.1:0-3831 GCA_964447935.1 uncultured Cytophagia bacterium
TGGAGCCGGGGAAAATGCCGCCATTTCCGGGGTATAGTGCGATTTTCATAGATTGCCTCACGCTTCTTCAAAGTTGCAGGTTCACAGTTGTGGATAAATGACGTCTAAAAAAGATGCTTGCAAAAATGGCGCGGGAGTAAAATAAAAAACCCGGTCAACTGATTTAAGCCTATCGCCCAAGTGACAGGCTGTAAACATGATCCGGGCCAAAAGGAAACTCGCGTTTCCAAGCCACAGTACGGCAGATCAAAGAGCACAGCAGAGTGTTACCATTTCGTCATAAATATACGAGAATGCGGCAAATTAGTCAAGCAAAAATTTTCGTTCTTGCGGGGCTTAGTTGGGCCGCTTTACAGGACATACTCTAAGCTTTAACTGTATCCCCTTATCAGCCCGGGGAATTTCACGTATAAAACTGTTTTATTGAAGACAACGGCATCGCTTTGCGCGGGTCAATTATATGTCAATTTCAAAACATCGTCGGTTTTTAGATTTTTCTCGATTCGCCCGCAGGTGGTCGAGATAAAATTGGGCGAGGCATAAAATTTTGCTTGCGTCAAAGGCGAGTAATGTGCATATTGGGGTCGGGGCTGGCCTATCAAGAAACTTACGAGAGTTTTATCTGCCGGGTTAATATTATTACGAATTCAGTTGGGTTGTTAAATCCAAATCGATTCCAAATAATCCTTAACTTTGCGAGGGGGGACTATGAAACTTCTCGGCACCCTTTTATTTTTGTCACTATGCCGCGCTCTTTCGGCCCAGGTTGTTCTCTCCGAAGTGATGTTCAATCCGCGCGGCAATGAAAACGCCTATGAATTTATCGAAATTTATAATGCCAGCGCCTCAGAAGCGGTTTCGTTGCAGGGCTGGAAAATCGGCGATCAAACCGAAACCGATTTGTTGCTTTCGCCTGATTCGCTTTACATTCTCAATCCCGGCCAATTTGCAATTATTCTCGATCCCAATTATTTTCAGAGTCCGGCGGCATACGACTCGCTTATTCCCGCCCGGGCGTTAGTCTTCACCATCAATGACAATTCTCTCGGCAGCGGCGGTTTGTCCAACAGCACGGCGGAGACCATCGTCCTCCTCGACGCCGTGGAGCGGGCAGCCGCGCGTTATACTTACTCGCTCGGCAATGCCGACGGTATCTCGGATGAGAAAATTTTCTTGAATACCGATGATTCTTCTAACAATTGGGCCAACAGCCGCCGTATCGATGGCACGCCCGGCCAAAACAACTCAGTCACGCCAAGCCGAATAGACGGCGAATTGCTCGCGCACAGTTTTTCTATTTCCCCAACAGTCATACGCGAAGGGCAAACCGCGAAGCTTGGCGTCACGTTGCGCAATAGCGGCTTGGCGCCAATTTCGTCGGCAACAATCGAATTCGAGATCGTCAAATCCAGCGCTGATTTAACCTTGCCTTTTCACCTGGGTTCGGTTGAATTGTCTCATCCCTTGCAAGCGCTGGATTCGCTTCACCTCATAGTGGAATGGCAAGCAGCCACCGCGGGGCGGCATGAAATTTTAACGCATCTAATTTTGCCGAGCGATGAGAACCAAACGAATGATTCCTTGCAGACGGCCATGGCCGTCAGTTTTGCGCGCGAAGCAGTGCTCATCAACGAAATTATGTTCGCCCCGCCAACAGGGCAGCCGGAATGGATTGAAATTTTCAACCCGCAAGAAGTGGCAGTGGCGTTGGCAGATTGGGTGCTGCAAGACGAAAGTAATACGCGTGCGACGATCAAAAACCCAATTATGATACCGCCGAAGAGCTATCGTGTGCTAACTGTGTCTCCGGGTCTTGCCGCTACTTTCAAGATTGCTGACTCGCTGATTATCGTTCTCGACAATTTTCCGACGCTGAACAATTCCGGGGATGTTTTACTCCTGCGCGATTTCAGTTATGCGGTGATCGATTCGGCGGCATATCAACCGAGTTGGGGCGCGCCCGGGGTTTCCGCCGAAAAGCTCTGGCTCGAGCGCGAAAATGTGACGGCGAATTGGCAACCGAGCCGTGATGCTCGCGGCGGCACACCTGCCGCGTTGAACAGCGTAAGTCCGCGCGCCAACGACCTGGCGGCAACGCGCCTGCGCTTTGAGCCGCCGGCATCGCGCGCGGGGGAAAGCGTTCAACTTCTTGCAACCATCAGCAACACCGGCCGCCGTCCGAGCGAGCGCTTCACGGTGACGTTTGCGCACGATCGTAATCAGGATCAGGCGATACAGAACGGCGAAGAAATTGGACATGTTGACATTGCGCAATCCATTGCCCCGGAAGATTCAATTATCGTTCGGCAGACTTGGCCCCACCCGCCTTCGGGGAGAAATATTGTGCTTGCCGCATTGGCAACGCCCCTCGATGCCGAGACCAGCAACAATCATATCGCCGAACGTTTGCTCGTAGGTTATCCAACGCGGAGCGTGGTGATTAATGAGGTTTATTATGCCCCGCGTTCCGGCGAAGTGGAATGGGTGGAATTGTATAATCGCAGTTCGCAAGCAGTTGATCTTGGCGCCTGGCGGTGGCGGGATGCCGAGGCCTCTTCTTTTGTGGTATTGCCGGATTCCTCGGCAATTTTAGCGCCCGGTGCATTCACGTTATTGGCCGCCAGCCGTAACCCCGTGCTTGCTGATCCGAACGTGAACGTTATCGTGCCGAAAAATTGGCTCACTCTAAATAATGATCGTGAGACGCTACTACTGGCGGATTTTCACGGGCGAGTACAAGATAGCTTATCTTTTTCGCAACATTGGGGCGGCGCAACCGGCATGGCGCTGGAACGCATCAATCCAAATTTAGCGAGCGCTGATAGCACCAATTGGAACAGTTCGGTGGCCACCACCGGCAGCACGCCCGGTAAACGTAACAGCCTCTTTACAGAATTGGTGCCGTCGCGGGCAACGATCAGCGTGGCGCCGCCCTCCTTCTCCCCGGACGGCGACGGACAAGATGATTTTGCGGTTATTCAATTTCAGGTTCCAGCCACAACTGCGACGGCGCAGGTTAAAATTTTCGATGTGCGCGGGCGCCTGGTGCATCAACTGTTGAACAACGCCCCGGTCGGTGCGACCCATGAAATGCTCTGGAATGGCCGCGACGAAACCAATCAACCGCTGCCGATGGGAATTTATATCGTCTATTTGCAGGCACTCCAAGCCAGCGGCGGCGTGCTGGTCGAAGCCCGCACTACTGTAGTGCTGGCGCGGCGATTGAAATAATACGAGAGGAAAAATTTGCAAGCAACAACAACCGCAAATTTTCGCCAACAACCGGCGAATGCTTTAGAAAATTGGATTTCGCCCGTTCCCGCCCCCCGCCCGGGTCGTGTAGTAATAGTTGATTTTTGAAAATACTCTTGCTAATTTTGGTTATGGAAAATTCAAGACTGGAAATTCTGCTGAAGAGCTTGGAAACCAGCCCCCGTGACGCTTTCACGCGCTATCTGGTGGCGCTGGAATTAACCAAGCTCCAACGCCACGACGAGGCGATTGCACAATTTGAGCAACTGCTGAACGAACACGCCGCTTACGTTCCGACCTATTATCAATTCGCGCAGCTTTACGAAAACCTCAAACGCAATGCTGACGCCATTCGAATATATAAACTCGGGCTGGTCGCCGCACGCAATGCGGGCGATTTTCATGCTGCCAGCGAAATTCAGGCGGCATTGGATATGTTGGAGTAACTGGTTGCTTGTTGCTCGTGGCTGGTTATTTCTGGTGGATCCCAACCAATGCCGCATTCTCCGACAGCCTGCGATTCGCCGCGTTTTTCCACCAAATCTGCAAATTGGGCGGGATGAACATAAATTAGTCTAA
>CAYUVM010000541.1:0-3828 GCA_964447935.1 uncultured Cytophagia bacterium
GACATAGTGCGAACCAGCCGCAAATGCCTCCGTCCACACGCGATAGGTCGCGTCGTCGAGCATCGTGCTCCAAACCTTGGCTTTTGGCGCATTGATGATGATTGAAAAATTTAGTTTGTGCATTGCATTCTCCTTGTTTGAAGGTTAATCTTTTTTGTTGTTGAGCTGTTGCATGCTCATATAATGTTCGCGTAATTTTTCATCAAAATGCTCGATGGCGTAACGCCGCGCCGTGCGCGGCATGGTCGCGGCGTATTTATCCAAAAAGCTCAAGAGTCTTTGGCGATCTTTTTTGCCGGCTTCGCGCAGCCATCCTCCCACAGCCTTGTGAATTAAATCTTCTTTATCGTTGATCAGCATCTCGGCAATTTTGAAGGTGTCGTCAATCTCGCCCTTTCGAATAAAATAAAAAGTGCTCACAATGGCCGTGCGGCGTTCCCACATATTTTTTGAGCGCGCCAATTTGTACAAGAGCGCACGCGGTTTATCGGCCAAATAGCCGCCGACGACATACGGCGCGCTGCGGTCGACCAAATCCCAATTGTTGATGCGGTCGTGGCGTTTGATATAAAGATCGAATAACGCTTTTCTGCGCGCCTCGGGAGTTTTTTTGTCGCGCGCTTGCCAATCCATAATGCTCACTGCACCGACCCGGACTTCGTGAACCGGGCTTTCGAGCAATTTTTCAATTTCGCGGGGCGGCATTTGCATAAACTCTTTGGCCAGCGCGAAGATTTGCCCCATGCGCACGCCGATGAATTTGTCACCCTCGCCATACTCGCCTTCGCCTGATTTGAAGTAACGCTGAACCTTTTTAAGCTCTTCTGCTGATTGGAGAGTTTCTAATTTTTTCACAAACTCTTTTGCGCTGTTATCCGCTGGCATCCCTAATTCCCTTTATTTTTAAAGCTTGGCATTTGCCTCATTCTCTGCAATTCTGGCTTTGACGATTTTCTTAACGAGCGCCGGCGACAGGGGATTTTCAACCGTGAAATGAATCGTGGTTCCGGAAGTGTCAAAGTCTGCAAGCTCGTTTTTGAATTTTTCCAACACCGTTTTGCTTACGGCAATGAAGCTGCAATAATTCTCTCTCGCGACAAAGTGAACCAACGGCCCGTGATATTTGTAGGTCGGGATTTGATAGCTGATCAACTCCTCGGCCTTCGGCGCGGCGGCCCTGATCGCTTTGCGCAGGTTTTCGAGAACCGTCCGCAGCTCTCTTGGCGTAGTTGCAAGATAGGTATCCACGTTTTTAGCTGGAACGCTCTTTTTTGTTGAAGCAGCTTTTTTCAGCATAATATCACTTTTGAATGTCAAAGGGTGATGGTACAAGTGATGCTCGATCACCGCAACCTTTCCAACACGCCCTTGCGCTTGATGATATTCTTATAATCCCACTGAATTTGTTTTGACTTATTAATCCAACGCTTCAAAGCGGATGCATTGATTTGTTCGACGGATGTGTAGCGAGCTTCCGCCGCCTTGAAAGTGCTTTCGGGTTGCAAACCAGGTTCGTCAAATGACTGCCCGCTCCAAAACAATAGGCGAACGCAGTTTTTCAGTTTGCTGTAACCGACGATCGGATTACCGTCCAAAAACCAGACGGGATGTCCATGCCATATTTTATTTTCCGCTTCTGGCAGGTTGCGGCTAATTTCCCCGGATAGCAATGTACAAATTGCCTTGTCATCACGTGACTGCGAATCATTATATGCTTTGATCTCTTTATGCACCGAGGCGCTATGACTTTGCGATTTTGGCATAGCGTTTTCTCCTTGATTGGTTCAGGTGATGGTCAAAATGATTTAAGACAAAATCATTGAAAGCTTTTGAGGATTTTGTCTAAAATTATTTTGACTTTAGGCTTCGCCTTCACGCCAGCGGTTCATAACATAAGAAGACGTTTCCATTTCCGAAAGTACGCGATTTTGTCAACTTCAGGCTCAACTTCTTTTTGACGCCGTCGAACATCGTCCTGCCCCTGCCGAGAGCAAGCGGATTCACCACGATCTGGTATTCATCGATCAAGCCTTCTTGCGCGAGTTGCGAAACGATGCTGCCGCTTCCCAATATCACCATGTCCGGTCCGGATTCTTTCTTCATCTTGCGCACTTCCGAAGCGAGATCGCTCTTCACCAGTTTCGTATTGTTCCACGCCGCTTTGTTCATCGTTCTCGAAAACACGATCTTCGGCAAGTTGTTCATGCGTTGGGCTACTTCCGGCATCATCTCAGCAGCCATCGGTGAAGGCCAAAAGCTGACCATCATTTCGTAAGTAATTCTGCCGAACAACAACATGCTTTCGCCGCCGGCATTCTCGGCGACAAATTTATTCCACTCCGCATCGTCGGCGCCGGCCTTGGCCCAGCTCATGTCACCATTTGCGTCAACGAAGAAGCCATCGAGAGAGATATGGTTGAATACAGATAATCTTCGCATTGTGTTTCCTTTTTGTCGTCGATTCCTCACGCGCCCTTGTATGCTTTCTGCAATTCGGCGATGTCAAACTTCTTCATTTTGAGGAAAGCTTGAGTTACGCGCGCGATCTGTTCTTTGCTGCCATTGCGCATCATCTCGTCCATACCGGCGGGCGTTATTTGCCACGAGAGGCCGTACTTGTCTTTGAGCCAGCCGCACACTTCAGCTTTGGGATCCGCAGAAAGTTTTTTCCAATAATAATCGATCTGCTCCTGCGTGTCACAATACACAATGAAGGAAATTGACTCGTTGAACTTGAACAAAGGCCCGGCGCTGATCGCCATGAACGGCTCTCCGGAAAGCTCGAACGAGACAATGTCGCAATCGCCCGATGGCGTGTCGTGCAGCGTGGTGATGTTTGTGATTTTGGAATCGGGAAAGATGGAGCAGTAAAACTCCGCCGCTTCCTTTGCTTCCTTGTCGTACCAGAGATGCGGGACGATTTTGGGTTTGACTGTAACCATGGTATTCCTCCTCAATGGTTTTAGCTTTGTGAAGATACACAGTTATGGAGTCTTTTCAACGTATGCTTTGAAATTATTCAGAATCGTCTGCCATCCTTGTCTCTGCAACTCCAGCGTATTCTCGGTCTCCGCTTCGAACGTCTCCACGATCTTCACCGATTTCCCCGTGCTTGTAAAAGTAACCTTTACTTTTCTGCCGTCACCCATCGTGTACGCGATCGTTTGATGTTGCTTTACTTCATCGTACGTTCCGATGAAATCGAAGCCGGCACTGCCGTCTTTCGCCTCCATCCGCGAACGGAATTTGCCGCCGACCCGCAAGTCGTTTTCAGCGTACGGCGTGTGCCAATCGGGTGATCCTGTCGCCCATTTCGTGATATGTTCGGGTACACTCCACACCTTCCACACTCTTTCGATTGGCGCGTTGACGGTAGTTTCTACGGTGATGGTTGGTTTGTTAGAAGTTGTCACGGTGATAGTTCCTTCAAGGTGATTGTTTCTTGTAATGAAGCGCAATAGCTCCGGAACTGAATTTTTTCGACCCGACGAGTTTCAACCGAAGGCGCTCTTTGAGACCATCCGCCTCGAACAGGCGGGGACCCTTTCCCGCGACAACCGGGTGAACCACAAAATGATACTCGTCAATCATGCCGAGCTGCGTTAAGTGCGCGGCAATGCGCAAGCTGCCAATGGAAATATCTTTGCCCGGCTGGCCTTTCAATTTTTGAAGTTCTTCTTCAACCTTTGCGCGGGAAATCGTCGTGTTCTTCGAGTCAACGCTTTTGAGCGTCTTGGAAAAAACGACCTTGTTGATTGCATCAATCGTTTGCGCGAACTCATTTGTCGCTTTTGTCTCCGACTGATTTTCTGCAACGGTATGCCAGTA
>CAYUVM010000542.1:0-3821 GCA_964447935.1 uncultured Cytophagia bacterium
CATTTGGATACAGTTTGCGTTTGATGAAATAATCATCTTGCAGCGCGATGCGCTCCAACTCCAACGCCATATCGAGCAATGGATTGCGGCCGGTCACTTCAAAAACCTTGTCCGCGGTTTCTTTGATAATTTTCGCGCGGGGGTCGTAGTTTTTATAGATGCGATGGCCAAAGCCCATCAATCGGCCTTCGCCGGCTTTCACGCGCTTGATGAAATCCGGAATCTTGTCTTTCGAGCCGATTTCTTTGAGCATGAGCAGGACTTCTTCATTGGCGCCGCCATGCAATGGGCCGTACAATGCCGCTGCGGCCCCCGCCGTCGCCACAAACGGATCGGGATGGGAACTGCCGATGCTGCGCATGGCATTGGCGCTGCAATTCTGCTCATGATCGGCGTGTAAAATAAACAGCACGTCGAGCGCCCGTTCCAACACCGGATTCGATTTGTATTTCATCTCGGTCATTTTGTACAGCATGCTGAGAAAATTGCCGGTGTAGCTCAGCTCATTGTCCGGATAAACATACGGAAACCCCAAACGATGGCGATAGGCATACGCCGCAATCGTCGGCATCTTCCCGAGCAGCCGATAGATTTGCAGTTTGCGTTTCTCGGCGTCATGAATGGTTTTGGCGTCGGGATATAACGTCGACAACGCTCCCACCGTGCTGACTAACATGCCCATCGGATGCGCATCATAATGGAACCCCTCCATAAACTTCTTGGTGTTTTCATGCAGCATGGTGTGGTGCGTAATGTTGAACGTCCAACTCTCCAGTTGCGATTTGGTCGGCAACTCACCGTGAATCAGTAAATAGGCGACTTCGAGGTAGTTGCTTTTCTCCGCCAGTTGCTCAATGGGATAGCCGCGATAACGCAGGATCCCTTTGTCCCCGTCAATGAAGGTGATTTTGCTTTGACACGAGGCGGTGTTCATAAATGCCGGGTCGTAACTCATCAGGCCAAAGTCCTCGTCAGAGACTTTGATTTGCCGCAAGTCCATGGCTTTAATGAGGCCATTAACGATCGGGATGTCATATTTTTTTCCCGTGCGGTTATCGGTGAGGTTGAGGGGATTGGGCATTTCATTCTCCTTTGCTGTTTTTCAAATATTGAGCACAAAAAATATTAGGAACGTGAAAATTTCAAAACCTTGCAAATTGAAAATTCGCAATTTAGAATTTTCAATAAACCACTTTGGCGCGCATTACACTTTTTCCAACTTCTTCTCGCAGGTTTCACAATAGATCGGAATGGTTGGATTTTCATTGAGCCAATAGGCCTGGCAATACGCGCATGCGCGCGGATCACGCCAGTCGCATTCGAGACACATTTCATCCTCCGGCAAAGGCTCGCTGGCAAAATATTCCGCGGGATTGATCCGCGTGCCACATTCGTCGCAAAGCAACACCGAATGGGCAAACATGAGATGTGGTTTCGAGCTTGCAGACAAGATCGTCAGCCGGTGACTTTTGGCCCGTTGCTGCCGTTCAGACATACGCGCATAATCGAGAATGGCGCTCATCTGGCTTTCGGCATCGAGACCAGCTTCTTGCAAAACTTGGTGCGCTTGCCCGCTGCCGAGATACTTGCGATCCCGGAAAGAATGCAGCGTGCGGCGCAGGCCTTCTTGTGAACGCACCCACCGATACATCGTCGGCAGCGTAAAATCCGTAATCCCCATCGCCTCTTGCATAAACGACTCGGGAAAGAGGCGCTCCCGTTCTTCTCTGGGCAGGCGATTATACAACTCGGTGCTGGCAACGTAATACACATTCATATTCAATCCGTGTGTTTCGAATTGCGGCAACACCTCCGCCACAAATGCCGCGCCGACACCGTTGCCCTGCAAAACAATCGTCCCGTGATATTCTCGCGCATCCAAATCGGCGAGGCGCATGGCGTAGACGCCTTGGGCAGCGGCCGCCGCCGCCGGCAACCCCAATTTCTGGCGATCAATAATGGTTTCCGGGGGTCGCGTCACAAACGGCGCGAGAACGGCCGGGCGCGCCATCAACCCGGTAATCAGCAACGGCCAAATTTCTTGCGGATCCCACGGCGTTAACGTCATCAGAACATTCTCTGGAAAATTTTCCTGCAAGAGTTGTAAAACCTGGGGATCGGCATGGGTTGGTCCATCTTCGCCGGTTTTCACGCCGGCGTGCGCATTGATCATGATCCAAGTGGCGTAGGCGCCTTCCGAGCCGTATTTGGCCTGCTGGCCGATGCCATGCAGGCGAGCGGCGATATGTTCGAGCGCGCCGATAAAGGCGCCATACGAAGAGGTCACGCCAATGTGATGCCCGAAGCTGGAAAGCCCCGCCATGAAAGCGCCCATCGCATCTTCGCAAATGCCACCCACCGCAACGAGCCGCGAAGCCGGATTAGAAGTAGCATGATAAAACCCCGCGGGAAAGCCTTGCCCCAAATTTGAAACGCTGGTGGAACCGAGCAAATCCGCGGCAGCGCCCATGATGGCGCCATCGGTGAGCTTGTTGCAAACATTGAGCGCATCGCCGAGAACACCGCGCAGCGTTACACTCTCACCCACTTTCAAGCATAATTTCTCCGGCGGCGCGGCGGCATCCAATGCCCCTGCATAAAGTTTTTCCAGTCGCGGCGCGTGCGGCTGAGGTTTGCCCTGTCGTGCCCGCAAACGTTCGCGGGCGCTGGTGAGGCCGGCGGCGATAAATTGCGCCACTTCACGATGCCGGGTCAAAGCTTCGCGCAACGTCATTAACGTATCATAAAATGCTTGCTCGGTGTTTTCCGGGGTCGGCTCGCCGGCAAAACGCGGCAAGTCCACACCAAACTGTTTTTCAAAGGCGCCGACAAATTTATAATACCCTTCCGAGCAGAACTTATGGCCTGCCCCGTGCGAGGATTTGCCTTCGACGCCATAACGCCAGCCTTTCACGGTGCGGTAAACGATGCCGGTCGGTTGGCCATTCGCGATCTCACGCGCCAGTTGCTGCGCCGTAAAAATGTGCTGGAAGTCAAAACCATCCGGAACGGAAATCACATTCCAGTCGTGCAGATATAAAAGCTCGGCGGGATTCCACTGTACATAATCACCCGGCTGTTCCCCTTCGCGGCAAACATGATCGGAGTCGATGGAAGATTGATTCCAGTCAATGTGTAAAATCGCATTATGCAAACCTGCGGTGGCCCCTGCTGCCAGCGCCTCATGCACCCGGCCCGGGGTCATGCCGCCTTCGCCTTCGAGAATGTGCACCTTCGGCGCGTGTTCATGATACATATCGAGGCTTGCCAGTGCCAATCCCAACGCGGCAGGGAGACCAACACCACTTGCCCCGGTGGCGAGCCGCACAAACGGCGTTGCCGGAGTAGGATGTCCATCCAGCGCGCGCGCATGAAATCTTTTGAACAAAGGGGTCGCTTGGGTGGGGTTGCGGCGAAATCCTAAAAGATCCTCAAGACGCAATTGTTTGTCTGCGGCAGGCAATAAATCTGGTCGCGCAATACGCACGCATTCATTGCGGAGCGCCCACATGGCATAGAGGCCCATGGCTTTATGGCCCGCAGCATAACACAGCAGGTCGGCAACTTCAGAATCCGGCTCGGAAAAATCATAATCCATCTGTTGAAAAATAAGCGATTCGACCATGCGTCCGGAAGAAATGCTGCCGCCCGGATGGCCGGAGGTCGGAACAAAATTATAAAGAACACCGCACAATGTCCGGTAGGCCAAATCGATTGCCTCCCGAATGGCGAGATCCTGATTGTTAAATGGCGCCGGCCGTTTTTCCAAAACCTCTGCGAGATCATAATAAACGGCACGACGGGGATCCAGATGGACGGGC
>CAYUVM010000543.1:0-3806 GCA_964447935.1 uncultured Cytophagia bacterium
ATATTCATTCGCCCAAATAAAACTTTAAAATAAACAGGAGTACAAATGCAAATTGGCATCGTCGGCCTGCCGTTCGCAGGTAAAACGACAATTTTTTCTACTTTACTCAAACACAAAAGCACTGACGCCGGATATCATAAACAGGAAGCCGAGCGCGGCGTCGTCAAAGTTCCTGATGGCCGGCTGGATCGGCTGACGGCGCTGTTCAATCCCAAACGGCAAGTCAATGCCACCATTGAATATGTTAAAGTGCCCGGTTTTGAAGGCGATGGCAAAGAGCCGAAAGGTTTGCCGGCGCAATTCATCGGCAATTTGAAAACCGTCGATGCCATCGTGTTGGTGGTGCGTGATTTTGAAAATGAAATCTCGCCGCATCCGTTTGGCCGCATCGATCCGGCGCAGGACATCGCGTTCATCAACAGCGAATTTTGGCTCAGCGATCTGGCGCTGGTGGAGTCGCGCATCGAACGCTTGGAAAAAGGCGCCAAAGCCAAAGACGCGCAAAATCTCAAAGACCTCGCGCTCATGAAACGCTGCAAAACCCAGCTTGATCAGGAAAAACCGCTACGCGAGATGGAACTGACCGCGGAAGAAGAACGCGCGCTAAAAGGGTATCAATTTCTCACACTCAAGCCGCTGTTGTATGTTATCAATATTTCCGAGGATAAAATTCCGCGCGCCGCGGAAATTGAACAGACCCTGTCGCGCTTCATCACGCCGAATTGTGGCTTAACCTCGTTGAGCGCCGAAATCGAGCGTGAGATTTCCGAGTTGAGCGCCGAAGACGCTGCGGTGTTCATGGCTGATCTCGGCATCAAAGAACCGGCACTGCACAAGCTGATTCGCACCTCATACGAGTTAATGGGATTAATTTCTTTTTTAACCGCCGGCGAAGACGAATGCCGCTCGTGGACCATTCGCAACGGCCTTAACGCGCAACAGGCCGCGGGCGTAATTCATTCCGATCTGGAAAAGGGCTTTATCCGGGCGGAAACCGTGCATTTTGAAGATTTGATCAAACTCGGCAGCTTCAACGCCTGCAAAGAGAAAGGCCTGCTCCGTTTGGAAGGGAAGGAGTATATTGTTAAAGACGGGGATATTCTAAATATTCGGTTTAACATATAAAATGTGAAACGTAAAGATGTAAAACGTAATTTAATATCTACATCTTACGCTTACCAAGAGGAGCCACGAATCATGGCCGGATTACCTCCCAAAACGATTCTTTGCATCGCCAGTTACGAAAAAGGGCAAGAGTTTATTCGCGAGAGCAAGCGGCAGGGTTGCACGGTATTTTTGCTGACGACGCAGGAATTGGAACACGCCAATTGGCCGCGTGAAAGCATTGCCGAAATGTTTTATATCCCCGATCTCTACAATCGCAACGATGTGATTCTCGGCGTCAGTTACATGGCGCGCTCGCACAAGATCGATCGCATTGTGCCGTTGGATGATTACGATGTTGAAATGGCGGCAACGCTGCGCGAGCATTTGCGCATTCCCGGCATGGGCGAATCCACCGCGCGGTACTTTCGCGATAAATTGGCGATGCGGGTGCGCGCGCGCGATCGCGGCTTGCTGGTGCCGGAGTTTGTGCACATTTTAAATTACGATGTTGTGCGCGACTTTATGCGCCGCGTGCCGGCGCCGTGGGTGCTGAAGCCGCGCTCCGAAGCGTCGTCGGTCGGCATTAAAAAAGTGATGAACGCCGAGGAATTGTGGCCGCTGCTGGACGCGTTCGGCGACCGCCAATCTTTTTACGTGCTCGAACAATTCGTGCCCGGCGACATCTTTCATGTCGATGGCATTGTTTCCGAGCGGGAAGTGGTTTTTGCGGAAGTGCACGAGTATGGCAAGCCGCCGATGGCGGTTTCGCATGAAGGCGGTATCTTCACGACGCGGACGGTTTTGCGGGGATCAGCCGACGAGCAAAACTTGCAAGCGCTGAATTGGCAAGTCTGTGAGGCGTTGGATTTTGTGCGCGGGGTGACGCACACGGAGTTTATCAAAGGCCGCGACAACGGCCGGTTCTATTTTCTCGAAACCGCCTCACGCGTTGGCGGCGCGAATATTGTGGAGATGGTGGAGGGCGCAACGGGTATTAATTTGTGGGCGGAATGGGCCAAGATTGAAATCGCGCAGGATGAAACGCCGTATGAGTTGCCGCCGGCGCGGCAGGATTATGGCGGTGTTATCATCTCTTTAGCCTCGCAGGAGTTTCCGGACACTTCGAGCTATAACGATCCGGAAATTATTTTTCGCTTGCAAAAGAAAAATCACGTCGGTTTCGTCATCGCCTCGCCTGACCGGCAGCGTGTTCGCCATCTTCAGGACGAATACTCGCGCCGCATTTACGCCGACTTCTTTGCTAAACTGCCGCCACCGGATAAGCCGACGAGTTGAGCTCCTTTGAAATTATCTCTCGGCAGAAACCTCCATCCATCGGAACCCTCGCCGAATTCCCAGCACGGCAATTTAGAACGAAGTGGATTCCCGCAAATTTCTAACGGTGAGAATACAAAGGGAATCGACGAGGCGGGGCATATACGAACAATTCTGTTTGCATTATTAAGAAGCTGAACTATATCGCAACCAGCACTTTTTGAACAATCGGTAAAACAAAAAAGCAGGAAATATCCTGCTTTTTTGTTTAAAGAGAATTCTGCAAGAAAAATTACAACTTCACCTCCACCGAAAACCGGTGGGCATTGCCCAAATCATCCGTAAACGGCGTGTAACCGTAATCAAGCTGGTAGCGGCCGAGCGCGGTGCCGAAGCCGGCGGTCATGCCGCGGGAATCGCGGCCGATTTGATAACCGCCACGCAGCGCGAGGGTTTTGCGGAAGATAAATTCCGCGCCGGCGCTGTTGCCGTCGCCGCCTTTTAGAAATTGCAGATGTTCGGCAGCCAACGCCAATTGATTTTCGCCATCAGCAAACGGCAAAACATACGCGCCGCCAACGCGCACGAGAGCCGGCAATTCGATTTTCTCCTTTTGTAACGCGGTGGTCGTGCCCAAGTTTTGCAGGGTCAGTCCGAGTTTAAAATTTTCGATCGGCGTTTGCCAAAGGCCGCCGAGATCAACGGCAAAGCCGTTGGTGGAATTGAGATAAATTTTCTCGTAAAGATATTTGGCCGTCACGCCTACGGCCAGATTTTGCCGCCACTGCTTGCCGTACGCGACGGCAATGGCAATGTCCTGCGCATCGAATGTTCCAATCGGGTCGGCGGTCGGTTTGGTGCGCACTTCAATGCCGGGAATAGATTGCGCGATCAGGCCGAAGCCGAGCGTACCGCCAAAACTTGGAAACGTCACTGCGGCAAATTCGTTGTTGATGTCACCGAGCCAGCGTGAATGCGTGAATGCCAGTTGCGTGCCGTTGGCGGCAGCGAGGCCGGCGGGGTTCCAGTAAATGGCGCTCGGATCATCGGCCAGCGTCGTGTATGCTTCACCCAGCGCCGCGCCCCGGCTACCCACGCCGACTTTCAAAAAAGCGAGGCCGGTTTTGCCGGCGTCCTGGGCAAACAAAGGGCAAACGGCAAAAGGCAAAAAACAAAACGCAAACAGAAGAATAAGTATTAGCGATATTTCTCGGATTGAAGTTCTCATTTGAGGTTAATCTGTAAAGAATGAAATCTTGCAAAAATAATTAAAAAGTTTTTAAATCCTGGCCTGCGGTGAGGAAGGCATCTTGTCACCATTATCTCGTGTATTCGTTGTTACAGCTTCGGCTGTTGTAAATATTAGCACAAATCAATAGTGTTCGGCATAGTTTTTGAGTAAAAAAGAAAACCTCCTGCGACTT
>CAYUVM010000544.1:0-3792 GCA_964447935.1 uncultured Cytophagia bacterium
TGTACGCCGCTCAACCGGCAGGCTTCGATGACGTTGGCGCCCATCATCAAATTCTCGTAATAAATTTTTGCCGGATACATTTGATTGATCCAAATCCCGCCATAAAACGCCGCCGAATGAATCACCATTTCAGGGCGATGCTCGGCAAAACAGCGCAGGCTCTCTTGCAATTGAATCAAATCATAATCGCGCCGGCGCGGCACAAAAACTTCAGCGCCCTTTTCCCGCAAAATTTCGACAACGGGCGTTCCGAGAAAACCGGAACCGCCGGTGACGATGACTTTTTTATTTTTCCAGAAGGCCATTTTCTACTCGTTCTTGTCTGCCGGTTTTAACAGAATGCTGAAAAACTCAGTTTTACTGTCATGCTCGCGAAGGCGGGCATCCAAAACTCAAGTAAATTATAGATTCCTGCCTTTACGGGATGACAATTTGTAATAATTTCAGGCTTTACAACAACCTTATTGAGACACAAAACACTCTTGCAAATGACTTGCTACCGTTTTAATGATGTTGCAACGTCAATGCGAGCGCAGCGAAACGATTCCAAAAACGACGAATTGTTTCGTCGCAATGACATTACAATAATTACGGCCAGCGGTCCGTCCGCTCAAGCCTTAATTGCCGCGGCCGTAAAGAATATTGTCCACCAGTTCGCCGCCGCCACCGCCGGTTTGGCGGAATTGCATGCGGGCAACCGTGATGCCTGAGATTCTCACGCCCAGAAAGTTCGGGACCGTCGTGCCGGTCAGGACGCCACTGAGGGTGCCGATGTAGACATCACGAGGCGCAAAAAAATCGATATCCAGGATGGCCGGTCCAAACGGATTATACAATTCCATTCCAACCAGATCAATGCCGGGATAGAATTTTATGTTCATATCGTCGGAGAAAAAATTGGGGCCGACGACGGTGCTGGGCAAACTCAGAAAGCCGCGGGTGAGCACAACATTGATCCCGTTTCCGAGCGCTTCGACCGAAATTCCATCCGGAATGGCGCCCGGCGCATAACTATGGTTATTGGTGTTACTGTTGATCGCCAGGGAAAATCCGATCGAGAACGGCGGCAGCAGGGAATTGTTAAAATTCACCAGTTGCACCGTAGAATTCTGCGCTGCGAAAGCCGCCTTTTCGGTGTAGACCGTGAAATTCGCCGGCGCCGTGATCTGCTGCTGTGGAATCACCTCGTTCGACACTTCCGGCGCCGCAACACCTTGATATTCGCTGTACGACTGCGCGCCGGCTTTCTTGAGTCCGGAGGCAACGGGAGAAGTCAGCTCCATCGACTTGTCCTGGCCGCAGGAGATCAATCCGAGCATCAATGCCAGAATTCCTGCGAAAATGAAAATGCGTTTCATCATGACTCTCCTTGTCTTTAAATTGGTTGAAAAGCAGGCCAGACAGGCCTTCTGTCTGGGCCGCTGCATTTATTATATCGTTCAGGAGCATTTAATTAGAGCCCTAGCGAGCAAAGCGAAGCAATCGGCCGCAACCACCCAAAAGATACACCCATCAGATTGCCTCGTCGCTGCGCTCCTCGCCATGGCTGCAACTTGATCCAAAACGTATAATTCAATCCACATTTGAAAACGGCCGGATCAACGAAATCGTCCGATAGGCTTTGATCAACTCCTCAAGGCCTTTATCGACGGAGATCGTGGTTTCAAATCCTTTCGATCTGATTTTTTCATATGAAACTTCATAGTTTCTTTGGTCGGGATCGCTGCCGACGTCGGCGAAATACAGATGATAATTGACCTTTTCTTTGATCTTGAGGCAAATGTCTTCTTTGGTATAATTGGCTTTTTCGGAGCCGACGTTAAAAATTTCGTTCTTCAAGCGGTCAAAATTGTCCACGGCGAAGAGAAAGCTGCGCGCCATATCGCGCACGTGAATGAACGTCCGCTTGAAATGTTTCTCGTAAACCACCAACATGCCGTTTTTCAAGGCTTGAAACGCAAAGTCGTTGATCATCAAATCGAGGCGCAGCCGCGGTGAAAGGCCGAAGGCCGTTGCGAAGCGGTACGCCACTGTATTGCCGGAGTTGAGAAGATGCTGCTCGGCATTGGTTTTAGTTACGCCATAAACTGAAAGCGGATTGAGCGGCGTTTGTTCAGTGCAAACGCCGTTTTCCACTGCGCCATAATTGCTGCCGGTGGAGGCAAAAATAATTCCCTGCGAACGGCTGCGATATTTGTCGAGATTGAGCGTGCCGGCAAAGTTTACTTCTTCGGCGAGCCGCTGATCGCGATGGCAGGCCGGGGCGCCGACAATCGCCGCGAGATGCACAACGATATCGACGTCTTGCAGGGCTTTTTGCACGGCTTTTTCATCGCGAATATCGCCTTTAATAAAATCAAAATTATCGTAGACAAAATACGGCAGCAGGCTCATCGAGTTGTACATCAAATTGTCGAGCACTTTTACGTGATAACCTTTGTGCAGCAATTCGGGTATCAAAACGGAGCCGACATAACCCGCGCCGCCCGTCACTAACACTTTAGTCATTTTGCTCCTTTATCGGTTATGATCGTTTGTTGGTCAATAGACGACATCATTATACTCAGGCCAAAACTTCTGCAGCCGTGGCGGATGAGACTGCAACCGCATCATCAGCCAGCCGCTCGGCAAAACCCAAATGCTGCGTGATCGCTTCAATCACCGCGACATCAATGCTGGACAAATAATTTTTCCAGCCGGCGACGCGTTCTTTGACGGAGGCGCCTTGCTGCTTTTTGGAAGTGGTGGTGCTGTCTTTTTCAGCAACACGAAAATTTTTGTGCCACGGGCGCAGATTCAACTTGTCAAGAATTGTGGCGAAGACTTTTTCACGCTGCTGCGCCAATGCTTCGTAACTGATGCAGACAAACCGATTTTGCTCATCGGCATAACTATCCTGAAGAAATTTTTCCGTCAGCGCCCAATACGCGGCCACGCGCGTGACGGTATTGTAGCGATCGTATTCCAATATTTCGCCGCGCCAACGGCCAAAATATTCCACCCGGCCATCCGGTGCCTCGAGCAATTGTTCCCGCAAGCTTAAGTGATCGAACAGGCCATGCCAGCGCGTTTTTTTAATGCTGGCAACGACAGCGCGCGGATCGCGATAGACATGCAGCACCGGCATCACAAAGGTATTTTGCGCAGCGCGCAGGCAAAGCTGGGCGTTGACGAATTTTACCACGAGGCGAGGACGAAAACTTTCCGCCAATCCTTGCCGGAATCTTCTGGCCCACGATCCCCGCAACTCGGAACGGAGCGACTTGCGAAACACTTCCGTCAACGGATGGCCGCTCGACAAAATGCCGCCGCCGCAATAAGGCATGTACAGGCGCAAAAACTCAAGAGTCTTTCCGGCGACTTGATCGTGCGCATGCAGCGTTTGGGTGTCGTGCAATAAAGGATCAATCGGCTCGAAAAGCGTCTTGGCGTAAAGAATTTCCCGCAGCGACTCTTCAAGCCAAGTCGTGCCGCTGCGCCAAAAGCCGGAGATCACCAACGTGGCAGACGGATCGAAACGAAACGCCAAGGCCCGATCGATTAAATAGGCGAAGTCGCCTTTTCGGTTTTTGCGCACACGCGCCTTAAGTTTTTCCCGGCTCAACGTTTTTCCAACGGCGATTGCCATTATGTACTCCAATAATTGTCACCGACTTCACGCATTTACTGCAGTGGCATTTAATGGTGCGGCATGCAAATGACTTTTCCTGTCAATGACGTACTGATACAATTCAAGGTAGCGTTGCGCTTGCAGCTTGAGCGTATATTCGCGCTCGACCAGCTCGCGGCTTT
>CAYUVM010000545.1:0-3778 GCA_964447935.1 uncultured Cytophagia bacterium
CCGAGCCGGGGAATTTGACCAACTATCCGCCGCCGGAGCAATGGGATGATTGGGTTGAATACGAAGCGAAAAGTTGGCCGCGACGCCATGCGAAGCATTACATGGTCGTGCCGACCTCGTGTTTCAATTGTGAAGCAGGCTGCGGTCTGTTGAGTTACATCGACAAATCGACCATGCAAGTGCGCAAGTTCGAAGGTAATCCGTATCATCCCGGCAGCCGTGGGCGTAATTGCGCCAAAGGGCCGGCGACGATCAATCAGATTAACGATACGGATCGCATTCTTTATCCGCAAAAGCGCACGGGCAAACGCGGCGCCGGCCAGTGGGAGCGTGTCTCGTGGGATGCCGTGCTCGACGATATTGCCGGACGCATACGCAAAGCTTTGCAGGAGAAGCGAAACAATGAAGTTGTCTACCACGTCGGTCGCCCCGGACACGAGGGTTACATCGATCGCATTCTGCAATCGTGGGGCGTTGATGGCCACAACAGCCACACGAACATTTGCTCGGCGGGCGCGCGGTTTGGTTATGCGATCTGGCAAATGTATGATCGGCCCTCGCCGGATCATGCGAATGCGAATTTTATTCTACTCATCAGCGCGCATCTCGAATCCGGGCATTATTTCAATCCGCACGCGCAACGCATCATCGAAGGCATGATGAACGGCGCGAAGTTGGCAGTGATGGATCCGCGCCTTTCCAACACCGCCAGCATGGCGGATTATTGGATGCCAACTTATCCCGGCAGTGAGGCGGCGGCATTGTTGGCAATGGCGAAAATTATCATCGATGAAAACCTTTATAATCGCGCGTATTTGTGTGATTGGGTGAATTGGCAGCAATATTTGCAACACGAACGTCCACAAGATGAAATCACGTTCGACAATTTTATTTTGGCATTGAAAGCCGCGTACAAAGAATACACGCCGGAATTTGCCGAAAAAGAAAGCGGCGTGCCCGCAAAAACGATTGTCGAAGTGGCGCGGCAAATCGGCCGCGCCGGAACGCGCTTCGCGACGCACAACTGGCGCAGCGCCGGCAGCGGCAATCTTGGCGGCTGGGCCGTCGCGCGATGTTTGCATTTTCTCAATGTGCTCACCGGCAGCGTCGGCACGGTCGGCGGCACGTCGCCGAGCGCGTGGAGCAAATTCAAACCAACAGTGCCGCACAAACCTGCGGCGCAAAAATTTTGGAACGAGTTGCATTTTCCCAATGAATATCCGCTCGCGCATTATGAGATGAGCTTCCTTCTCCCCCACTTTCTCAAAGAGGGCCGCGGCAAACTTGATACGTATTTCACCCGCGTGTTCAATCCCGTGTGGACGTTTCCCGACGGCTTCTCGTGGATTGAAGCGCTATCGGATGAAAATAAAGTCGGCTTGCACGCCGCGCTGACGCCGACTTGGAATGAAACGGCCTATTTCGCCGATTACGTTTTGCCGATGGGACACGCGAGCGAGCGGCATGACATCATCAGCTACGAAACGCATTCCGGTTTGTGGATCGCTTTTCGCCAGCCCGTGCTCCGCGAAGCGCGCCGCAAAATGGGCCAGCCCGTGCAATTCACTTACGAAGCCAATCCCGGCGAAGTGTGGGAAGAAGACGAATTTTGGATCGAGTTGTCGTGGCGCATCGATCCGGACGGCAGCCTCGGCATCAAAAAACATTTCATTTCGCCGTATCGCCCCGGCGAGAAAATCACGATTGATGAATACTATCAATATATTTTCGAACGCACGCCCGGCTTGCCGGAGAAAGCCGCCGAGCATAATTTGTCGCCACTCGATTATATGCGCAAATTCGGCGCGTTTGAAGTGGAGCAAACGTCGTACAACAAACATCTGCGCCAGCTTTCCCCTGCTGATTTGCAAGGCTCAGAAACGGAGCCGGCAACAGGTCTCGTCAAAAAGTCTGGCAAAAATATCGGCGTGATGGTGAATGGCGTCGTGTGTGAAGGCTTTCCGACGCCGTCGCGCAAACAAGAATTTTTCTCGCCAACGATGGTCGATTGGGGCTGGCCGGAATACAAAATTCCCACGTATATCAAAAGCCACATTCATCCCGATACGCTAGATCGCAGCAAAGGCGAGTTTCCGCTCGTGCCAACTTTCCGCTTGCCGACTTTGATTCACTCGCGCTCTGGCAATGCAAAGTGGCTTTATGAAATTTCCAATCGCAATCCGGTTTGGATGCACACCAGTGACGCGAAAAAACTCGGCATTCAAACCGGCGATTTGCTGCGCGTTACGACGGACATCGGTTACTTCGTCGATCGCGTGTGGGTCACCGAAGGCATCAAGCCCGGCGTCGTCGCGTGCTCGCATCACCTCGGTCGCTGGCGCCGTCCGCAAGACGCGCCGGGGAATCGCTGGGCAACATCGTTGGTAGAAATAAAATCAGTGAACAGTGGTCAGTTATCAGTGACCAGTGACCTCGGACTTCGGACTTCGGACCAACGACCTCGGACCTCGGACCTCGGACACCAGTGGCACATGAAAACCCTCGACACCATCCGCCCCTACAAAAGCAGCGACCCGGATTCCTCGCGTATTTTTTGGAGTGATGGCGGCGTGCATCAGAACATCACGTTTCCCGTTCATCCCGATCCTATCAGTGGCATGCACTGCTGGCATCAAAAAGTGCGCATCGAAAAAGCGCGTGCCGAAGATCGCTACGGCGATGTGTTTGTCGACACACAAAAATCGTTTGAGATTTATCGCGAATGGTTGAAAATGGCGCGCCCCGCGCCGGGGCCAAATGGATTGCGGCGACCGTTGTGGTTGAATCGTCCGTTGCGGCCGGTGGATGAAATGTTTTATTTGTAAATTGACACCGTAGAGACGTTCCGCCGGAACGTCTCTACACGTCGATGATCTAAGGGGATGCCATGTCCTTATTCCAAAACCAATACCGCATCGAATCTACGCGCCTGCAGGGATGGGATTATTCGCGGGCGGGAATGTATTTTGTCACCATTTGCACGCATGATCGCGCGCATTTCTTTGGCGAAATTTCGGCGGGTGAAATGCAATTGTCACCCATCGGTGAAATTGTGGCGGAAGAATGGCAAAAGACGCCACAGATTCGGCCCAATATCGAATTGGATGCGTGGGTGGTGATGCCGAATCATTTGCACGGGATTGTGGGGATTACGCATCAAATACCAACCGTAGAGACGGCCCGCCGGGCCGTCTCTAAACGTCGGGATGTATCAAATTCACGGGATGTAGAGACGTTCCGCCGGAACGTCTCTACCGCACCCAATGCACCCACCGCCCGTTTACACCCCAATTCCCTCGGATCAATCATCGGGCAATTCAAATCGGTTTGCACCAAACGCATTTGGGCCGCGGGGTTTCGTGATTTTGCGTGGCAAACGCGATTTTATGATCACATCATTCGCGACGAAAAGTCCTTGCATAAAATCCGCGAATACATTATCAATAACGTAGGGCGGTGGGAACAGGATAGAAATAACGCCGCCAATATTTACATGTAATTTTGAAATGATCAACACCGGTGGAGGTGTTCGGCGTTGTAGAGACGCCCCGCCGGGGCGTCTCTACGCGGTGTGGTATATCCACCCGCGGGATTTTGAAATATTCCGGCATATCGAGATGTACCAACGCACCGTGGAGACGTTCCAATATGTATAGGTGTTCCAACGCGACGTATAGATATTTCGGCACGTAGAGACGTTCCGCCGGAACGTCTCTACGCGGGTTCACATAAACCAGAAAGAAGGCGGCTATGGCACGTGACCAGGCCTATCGCGAAG
>CAYUVM010000546.1:0-3773 GCA_964447935.1 uncultured Cytophagia bacterium
GCGATTATTTCGTTAATTTAAAAAAAACGTTTTTAAAATAAGCGAACGAAGAGTTAAAGATTCCCTTTTTTATTTTGTCCCTGGGACAAATGTGGACAGCAATGGACAAGAAATGACGTAAAAATATCACAAAGAATTTTGCCGGCTTCGGCGAAAGCGCCCGATGCCCAGGCACCAGCTCTGCTTTTGTCAGCGTGGTGTTGAGTTATTCGCGGATCTTCAAGATTGTCTTCACATACCTGCCAGATTATTTCCATTATAATATCTCCGATCTACTTCTGCCCAACTGGGAATCTCCAAGTTACGCCAGCACATTTACTGAAAGCCATTACGCGCCGGCTTTTTATGAGGGTATATGAAAATATTCGCACACATGAAGCTGATGAGCAGGACCAACACGGGAGTAACGTTCATGAAACACTTGTATTTTTGCCTACGAAGCTTGGGGATTATCATACTGGCCATGTTGCTGTTTCATGCCCAAGCGGGCGCGCTGTATGCGCAACCGGCGCCAACCACCCCAAGCAATTTCAAAATTGCATTTTTCGGCGATCAAGGCCTCGGGACAAAATCGCAAGATGTTTTGCGTCTCATCAAAGCTGAGGGCGCCAACGCAGTGTTGCACTTGGGCGATTTCGATTATAATGACGATCCGCAAGGATGGGATGATCAAATCAATGGCATCCTGGGAGAGGATTTTCCCTACTTTGCATGCATTGGCAATCATGATGAGGATAAATTCTACGGCGCCGGCGGCTATCAAGAATTCATGGCAGCGCGGATGCAGCGGCTCGGCCTCACGTGGCGTGGCGATTTGGGGAGCCAATCCTATCTTAAATTTCATGGGATTCTTTTGGTGATGACGGCGCCAGGCGTTTCCGGCTCTGGCCACGAGGCCTACATTAACGACGTCCTGGACGCAGACAGTTCCATTTGGCGCGTTAGCAGTTGGCACAAGAATATGCAACTCATGCAAGTCGGGAACAAATCGAATGAAACGGGTTGGGGCGTTTACGAAGAATCCCGCAAGGGCGGGGCAATCATTGCGACCGGCCATGAGCATTCGTATAGCCGCACGCATTTGTTGAGCAATTGCCAAAATCAAATCATTGCCAGTGTTGCCGATACATTAGTTCTCACGCGTGACCAGGCCGGCACGCCGGAAGATGAAGGCCGCGCGTTTGTCTTTGTCTCGGGATTGGGCGGCAAAAGCATTCGGTCGCAAACGGTGGCTGGCGATTGGTGGGCGAGCATTTATTCTTCGACGCAAAAAGCCACATACGGGGCGCTTTTCGGAATCTTCAATTATAATGGCATACCGAATCTGGCGAAATTTTATTTTAAGGCTATCAATGGTGCGATACCGGACAGCTTCTTTGTGATCAGTAAGGTGGCGCCGCCGCCCGGCATCGCCACTTTTACTCCGGCTCGCGGACCGGCGGGAACACTGGTTACGATCACCGGCAGCAATTTTACCGGCGCAACGCAGGTCGCTTTTAATGGTGTCGCCGCCACAAGTGTCACCATCAATTCCGACACGCAAATCTATGCAATCGTTCCAGCGGGCGCACTTAGCGGAAAAATCAGCGTGACCACGCCGACTGGAACGGCGGTGAGCGCGAGTGATTTTGTGATCACATTCCCGCCAAGGATCAGCGCCTTTGCTCCCAGCCGCGGGCCGGTCGGAACTCTCGTTACCATTACTGGCCGGCATTTCACGGCGACGACACAAGTCGCTTTGGATAGCGTCATGGTGCCGAATTTTATCATTGCGTCCGACACACTATTGCGCGCTACCGTTCCCAGCGGAGCGACCACAGGAAAAATCAGCGTCACGACAACAGATGGAAGCGCGACGAGCGAGAACGATTTCGTTGTTACGATGCCGCCGAGAATCAGCACCTTTGCTCCCAGCCGCGGGCCGGTCGGAACTCTCGTTACCATTATCGGTCGGCATTTCACGGCGACGACACAAGTCGCTTTTGATAGCATCATGGCGACGAATTTTGTCATTGCGTCCGACACACTATTGCGCGCTACCGTTCCCAACGGAGCGACCACCGGAAAGATTAGCGTCACGACAACAGAGGGAAGCGCGACGAGCGAGAACGATTTCGTTGTTACGATGCCGCCAAGGATCAGCACCTTTGCTCCCAGCCGCGGGCCGGTCGGAACTCTCGTTACCATTACTGGCCGGCATTTCACGGCGACGACACAAGTCGCTTTTGATAGCGTCATGGCGACGAATTTTATCATTGCGTCTGATACACTATTGCGCGCTACCGTTCCCAACGGAGCGACCACCGGAAAAATCATCGTGACCACGCCGGATGGAACCACCAGCAGCACAAGTGATTTTATTGTTGCGACCGCGACGGACGTACATAACAAAAGTATTGCAGCGGCGAGTGGCCCAAACGACTTTGTTCTTGAGCAAAACCATCCCAACCCGTTCAATTCCACCACTTCGCTTACCTTTTGGGTACCGAAAGGGAAGGACGTCACCCTCAAAATTTATAATGTTGCCGGGCAAGAAGTAACGACGTTAGTAAATGGCTTTCGCCCGCGTGGCCGCTATACCCTCACATTTGAAGCTACGGACTGGCTGAGTGGCGTTTACTTTATTGTTTTGAAAGCGGGCAACGAAACACGCGTACGTCAGATCATATTGACAAAGTAATGTTGATCACCGCAAGGTCGGGGGAGCGAGTCCTCCTCTCGTTACTTTTGTAAGCGCACGCTTTTACTAAAAAAGGGAATCCCCAAGGTTCCCTTTTTTATTTTGCGGCCGGGACAAAGGTGAACAGGAATGGAAAAGAAATAACGCAAGAATGACGTAAAGAATTTTTTGTTCCTTGCCGTGCCCTTTTTTCAATCCAACTTCAAAAACCCCTTCTTCAAAAAAAATTACTAAAATGAAAATCGCACTTGACTTTCTTTGCGACGTTTTTTATTATGATGCGACACTCTTCCTTATTTGAAGATTAATCGGGGTTGGGACGCCGGTAGGGGCAACAACCCCAATAAAGTTGTTAACGCGTTTTTACGGAGGGGTTTATGGGCCAAACCCGTTCAGTGCAAGCAAGGGGGCTAAGAACGCTTTCTTTTCACCAACCTCTCTTCGATAAAACTTTCAATCAATATTTTACTCGTCACATTCGCTGGCAAGTGCAGCGACAAGCGCCCAATGCTGGGAAAGGGCTCGGCTCCAAGGTTTGCACGATTCAAGAATTGCTCGGCCATGCTGATTTGAACATGACAATGATTTACGCACATGTGGTAAACAAGGGGTGCTCAGGGAGAAAAGCCCAGCAGACATGCTATAAGCACGCTAAAAAATTATGCGCGGGCAGTCCGGGGCATCAAAAAGCGGGAGATGGAATCAACAGTAACAGTCATGCGAGCTTTCCTATCGGAATGTTATCGAATTGGGAAGAAGCGAATATCTTGCGGAATAGGCTATTACCCAGGCGGAAAACTTTCCGCTATCGGCAAGCTCGAACGTTTCCGCCACCATACATTCTATTCAAAAATGTTTCCGCCGGCGCCAATAAATGGCTGATATGAGACGCAACCGCACTTTTGCACAAGAAAGGGAAAACAATGGCAGGCATAAAACGCAGAGAATTCCTCTAGTGCCGGGTTGGTACGGGCTGGAACTCAGGCGCCGTTCACGGTCGCAGCTTCGAACTCTCGCGCCCAAAAGCGCGAAGACCCGACTCCGGCCGCCAGGAAATTCAACGACCCTTATCGTGGCGAGCACTTGAATAGAC
>CAYUVM010000547.1:0-3747 GCA_964447935.1 uncultured Cytophagia bacterium
GAGCGCGGCGAACGCAATGTGCATGTTTATAAAATTTTGTGTGAATTAACCGGCGCGGAAGCTGCCTGCGTCGTGAATAACAACGCTGCCGCGGTTTTGCTGGCGCTGAACACGATGGCGTTCGGAAAACAAGTGATCATCTCGCGCGGCCAGTTGGTGGAAATCGGTGGCGCGTTTCGCATGCCGGAAGTCATTCGCAAAAGTGGCGCGAAGATGATAGAAGTCGGCACGACGAACAAAACCAAGATTTCCGATTATGCCGAAGCTGTCGTGCCGAAAACCGGCGCGCTGCTTGCCGTGCATACGAGCAACTATCGCGTCGTCGGTTTCACGCAGGAGGTTCATCTCGACGAGCTTGTGAAGTTGGGGCGCAAAAATAATTTGCCCATCGTGCACGATCTCGGCGGCGGTGTGTTGCGCGATTTGCGAAAATTCGACTTGCCGTACGAACCGGTTGTGAGTGAAAGCGTGCGCGCCGGCGCTAGTGTCATCACGTTCAGCGGTGATAAAGTTTTGGGCGGCCCGCAATGCGGTTTGATTGTAGGCGAAAAAAAATGGATCGCGACAATTAAGAAAAATCCTTTGATGCGGGCGCTGCGCTGCGACAAGATTACGCTGGCGCTATTGGAAAGCACATTGCGGCTTTTTTTACGGCCGGAACAATTGCTCAAAGCGCATCCGGTGTGGCATATGCTCACACAAAAATCCGGTGCCGTGCGCAGTCGCGCTAAAAAACTGCAAAAAGCGATTGCTGAGAATGCCGGTGAGGCAATTGCAACGATTATCCGTCCGTCCGCCGCCGAGGCCGGCAGTGGTGCGCTGCCGATCGAGAAAATTTCCAGTTTCGCCGTGGGCCTGCGCAGTCAAACTTATTCTGCAAGTGAATTGGCGAAAAGGTTCCGTCTCGCGGCGATTCCGGTTCTTGGGTATTTGCGCGAAGAATATTTCTGGCTTGATGCGCGCACGCTGCGGGACGAGGAGATTGCTGATGTTGCTCAAATAGCAAAAGCGCTTTCAGGCTAACACTTGAAAATGCTGTATGGTCGCAGGTACGAGTTTGTGCTACTCACTTCCGTTGTTTTACGCGGCCTTGATTTTTGGGGCCTGCAAACAGATATATTAACCCTCAATGCTTTATAAACAAACCAACGCGATTGGCTGCTTGCTGCTGCACGGATTCACCGGCAATCCAGCGGAGATGGAAGGCTTGGCGAGTTTTTTGCGCCGGTTGGGTTGTTTTGTTAATGTGCCGACGCTCCCTGGCCATGCGACGCAGCCGGATGATCTCCGCGATATTCCTTATCAAGAATGGATCGACACGAGCGAGAAAGCATTGCGTGAGCTTAAGCAACAACACCCGGTGGTTTTTGTGGTCGGCCAATCCATGGGCGGCACGTTGGCATTGCATCTGGCGGCGAATCATCAGTTCAACGGCGTGGTGACGCTGGCCGCGGCGTTGCGCCTGCCGTTGCATCTCGAATTGGCGAGCTATGT
The DNA here is from genome assembly GCA_964447935.1 of uncultured Cytophagia bacterium. Classification (GTDB taxonomy): domain Bacteria; phylum Zhuqueibacterota; class Zhuqueibacteria; order Zhuqueibacterales; family Zhuqueibacteraceae; genus Zhuqueibacter. The sequence goes on from CAYUVM010000547.1 coordinate 1,495, forward strand.
TTTTGCGCCGTTCGTTCCGATTCGCTACAAACCCAATGGCTCGGATGTGCGTGACCTCAACGGCAAGGCGCTGCTGCAAAATTATGATCATTATCCGATGTCGGCGGTGCGGCAGCTCATGCGCATGCTGCGTAAAGTCCGCAACGAGTTGGCGGCGGTGACGATGCCGCTGCTTGCCATCCATGCGCGGGAAGATCATGTCGTGCCATTTGACAACCTTGCGCTGCTGATGAGTTTAGTGAAGTCGGCGGCCGCCGAGCCAATGATCGTTGAGAAGTCTTATCATGTGCTCACGGTGGATCATGATCGCGACATTATTTTTTCCCGCATCGGGAAATTTATCCTCCAACACACCTCGAATTTATGACGCCGAACAAACCAGAGAAAAAAGGGCGGCTGGCGGAACTGCGCGAATTGCGAACGCTGTTGCCTTATTTGCGAAAATATCGCCGGCAGGTAATAGCGGGCATTGTCTTTATTATTCTCACAAATGCTTTCACCTTGCTGGCGCCGCAGGTGTTGCGTTATGCCATTGATATGCTCAGCCACAATATCACAAAGTCGCGGTTGCTGCAGGTCGGCGGTTTGATTCTGCTCGTCTCGCTACTCGGCGGCATTTGCCGTTACTGGATGCGGCAATTGATCATCGTCGTATCGCGGCTGATCGAATACGATTTGCGCAACGATTATTTTCGTCATTTGCAAACGCTGTCGCGGAACTTTTTTCATCGGGTGCCCACCGGCGATTTGATGGCGCGCGCCACGAATGATTTAGGCGCGGTACGGTCGCTGCTCGGCCCCGGCATCATGTATTCGACCAACACGTTTACGGTCGGCATCGGTGCATTAGTGATCATGCTGTGGATGAACGCACCGCTGACGCTTACGGCGATGCTGTTGTTGCCGGTTATGGTGATCACCGTCAATTTCGCGATGGGCCGCATTCATAAACTCTATGAAAAAATTCAGGAACAATTTTCCCAGCTCACCACGCGGGCACAGGAAAATCTCGCCGGCATCCGGGTGGTCAAAGCTTATCAGCGCGAGGCGTTTGAGATCGGCGCTTTTGCCAACCTTAATCGGGGTTATTGGCAGCGAAATTTATCGCTGGCCAAACTCGAAGGCGTGCTGTGGTCGTTGATGGGTCTGCTTTCGGGTGCCAGCACGTTGATTTTATTATGGCTCGGCGGCCGCAGTGTGATTCGCGGCGAATTTACCAAGGGGCAGTTTGTTGCGTTCTTTGCTTACATGGGCGAGTTGACATGGCCGATGATCGCATTGGGCTGGGTGATCAATCTCATGCAACAAGGCACCGCGTCAATGGGCCGGCTCAATCGCATCCTGCAAGAAACCCCGGACATTAAAAATGTTGGCGAGACGGACACTACGATTGCAACGATTCACGGCGATATTGAATTTCAAAATGTCAGTGTGTCCTATCCCGGTCGTGATTGGGTGCTGCGCCATATCAATCTCAAAATTCCGGCGGGGTCGACGCTGGCAATCGTTGGGCATACTGGCAGCGGCAAGTCAACACTGGTAAATTTGATTCCGCGTTTGCTCGAGCCAACGGAAGGAAAGGTTTTAATTGACGGTATTGATAGCAAATATATTCCATTGGGGGTTTTGCGCCAGCATATTGGTTACGTACCTCAAGAAACGTTTCTATTTTCCGACACGATTCGCGAGAATATTATCTTCGGACTGGCCCGCGAGTATGACACGAACGGGAAAAATATTTTAGATGACGAAATTGTGGCTGCCGCCGAGGTCGCGCAAGTTCGTCAAGAGGTCGAAGCATTTCCGGAGAAATTTGCGACCATGCTTGGTGAGCGCGGCATCAACCTCTCTGGCGGCCAGAAACAACGCACGGCGATGGCGCGGGCCATTATTCGGCAGCCCAGCATTTTAATTCTCGACGATGCGCTGTCTTCCGTAGACACGTACACCTAAGAAGAAATTTTGCTCGGGCTGCGCGGTGTCATGCGCGAACGGACGAGCATCATTATTTCACATCGCATCTCTACGGTAAAAAATGCTGACTTAATTATTGTGCTGGCCGACGGTCGAATCGTCGAACGTGGCTCCCATGACGCTTTATTACAAAGTATGGGGACTTACGCACAATTGCATCGCCAGCAACAGCTCGAAGAAGATTTTGCCCGGTTAGACTAAAAAAGCCTTGACTTCTTACCGTTACTTTTGTATTATAATGTCGTGCCGTGCACTGTGTGTCTTCTCGCCTTTAACTTA
>CAYUVM010000548.1:0-3745 GCA_964447935.1 uncultured Cytophagia bacterium
GGCCTTCGCCGATGGCATAAATGCGCACGTCCAGCGGGCGCTTCAAACTAAAGCCGGTTGATTTAAACTCTTCATCGCCTAATTTCGTGAAACTCACAATCACATTTTTATCCGGTGCCGGCGCGTAGTCAAAATTTTTAACTGCGGCCTTCAGACCGGCGTCTTTCACGCGAATCGTCAAACCCCAAAAACTCGGGTCATAGGGCGGCAGCGCGTTCCAGCGACGCTCGGAGTGCGAATCATCCGTCACAAAGAACGCCGCGTAATTTCCGGCCGGCAGCGAAACGGTTTGGTTAATCATGCGATTTTTGTGCGCGCCACCGGCGGGTTTGGAGTCGGCATAATTGAATTTCCAAACTTTCGCCCGCGTTTGCGTGTTGATGATCCAGCCAAAATCATACAACTCATCGTCTTTATCGCGGTTGCGGCTGCGATTGCGATTCCAGCTCCAATCGTCGTCGTTCCAACTCGTTTCGCCGATCGCGTAAATTTGCACTTCCATTGGCCGGTCGAGCGTGAAACCCTGTTTCTCGTAACGATCATCCCACAAGGCCGTCATCGTCACGATGGCGCTGGATTTATACTCACTTTGCCATTGTGCCACCACGTCCTTGCCCACGCTTTTGCCTTTTCCGCGAACGGCGATTTTTAGATCTTTTTGCTTATCGCGGTAATAAGAATAGTCTTTATGATCACCGTCTTCAAAAACTTCATTCCAAACATGTTTGACGGCGTTGCCAAAACTATTTGGCCCGGTGCTGTATGACCAGCCGTTCGGATAAAACGCGTAATACACTTCGTAATTGCCGCGTGGCAAAGTCACCGATTCATTCACGGTATTGAGCCGGCGGCCGGTATAACTCGATTTTTCTTCGGTCATTTCCCAAACCACCGCGCGCGTTTGCGCGTTGATGATCCACGCTGCGGTCGGTGGGAGCCGGCGCTTGACTTCATCGAGGCCGACAGCTTCAATTTTAACTTGCTGATCCTGATCGAGAATGAATCCGGCGCCCCGCAAGGTTTCAAATGGGACGTCGCGAATCTCAGCTAAAACACTTTCCTGCGCCAAGCTGTGGCTCGCGGTGGCGAGCAAACCCAACATGAGAATCATTGCCATTTGTTTCATAGCGATTGCTCCTTTGTAAAGATTTCACTTTCAATTAAGCAAATTGACCTTGAATTTTTTTCTAATGCGAAGTCACGGCGTTAATTTTCTCCAACATGCTTTTGGCGCTGGCCAAATTGGGATCAAGTTGCAAAGCTTTTTGATAGAACTCAATGGCCTTGGCCTTTTCGTTTTGTTTCAAATAAAACTCGCCGATACTGTCGTAAAGATTCGCGTTTTGAGGATAAAGCTCCACGGCTGTTTGCAAAATCACCATTCCCGCTTCCACTTTGCCGATGCCGGCGAGTTGATAGGCCATGTCGTTCAAACCGTTGGGGCCGGCAAGGCCGTTCGGATTTATCGCCGCAGCTTTCTTGATCGAGGCGCGGCCATTCTCCGGATCGCCGAAAAAGATTTGCGCAATGCCGTAATACGCATTCAGCCCATCAGAGTTGGGATACAACTCGACCCCCAATTTTCCCGCTTGCAACGCTTTTTCACGCTCGCCGCGCAGCGCCAGTTGTTGAATAGTTTGATTGAAACCGTCGACGAAATTGGGATAAACCTGCGCGCCAGCAAATTTCGGCTTCAACTGTGCCGCCAGCGCCTCAAAATCTGAAGCCGGCGTGATCGTTAAATTTCGCGTCTCTTGCGTCCACGTTTTTTGCCAATCCTGCTGCCATTGCGCGATCATTTTTTCAAAAGCCGCATCAAAGCGCGCGGTTTTTAAAATTTTGGAATCTTTTTTGTAGGCGGCGATATAATCGGCAAAAAATGGAATCGCGCCGGCTTTGCGATAAGAATCGAGTTGCGCTGCGCCGGATTTTTCTTGTAACTTCGCAGCCATAAATGAGCCTATTTTAGCGAAAGGCAGTCCGGCTGCTGGATGCCGGCCATCACGGATTTTTGGGAAGGCGTTTTTGGAATCCGCGGTCAACGCCGTTCGATTGACGTTCTTATTAAAATAAGCAAACGCCGCCGTCAATTCCGCTTCGTTGCGCGTCACCGGCTTTTGCGTTTTTTCAAAATGAACCAATCCGTCGCTGTAGACATTAGCCATGCCTACCAGCAGGTCGAGGTTGATCTTGTCGCCAGCATAAGCGCGAATGATCATCGGCTCGCCGAGAATCAATTCGATCAGGCGCCGCGCGTACAATGAAGGGTCGCCGCCTTCAAAATTGCATCCGGCGGCAACGATGAGGTTTTTAGTGGGATAATTGTAAAGTATCGTGCGCGTCTCTTGTTGCCCGCCACTATGCGAAATAAAAAATCGCCCATTGGCATTGTTGGTCCCCCATCCCATGCCGTAATCAATCAGCCGTCCATCCTTCGTTGCCATCGGTTCGTACATCAGCGCGATACTTTTCTCCGACAAAATTTTGCGGGCGTTCAAGCCTTTGGCAAATTTGAGCAGATCGATCACGGTGCTGCGTGTGCCGCCGGCGGCGAACCGGCTGCTGATGTCGACGAACTCCGAATTTTTAATTTTGCCGTCAACAAGCTGATAGCCGCGCACGCGGTTGGGAATGAGATCAAGCGGATCGTCCATCCGCGTATCCGACATGCCGAGCGGCGCCCAAATATTTTCGCGCATGTACTCGCCGAACGATTGACCCGACGCGCCCTCGATCACTGCCCCCAACAAATTGTAGCCATAGCTGGAATAGTTGTATCTGGTGCCGGGTTCGGCAACGAGATCGAAATTCTCAAAAACGGCGATCGCTTCTCGCGTGTTCTTATGCTCTTTTAAATGCCCTTCGAGATCGTAATTCTGATAATGGCTAATCCCGCCGAGATGCCCGAGCAACTGCCGCACGGTTATTGGCCATTGCTTGCGGGGAAAATACGGCACATACGTTTGCACTTCCGCATCGAGATCGATCTTGCCTTTTTCGACGAGTTGCATGATCGCCGTCGCCGTCATTGGTTTCGTCACTGAGGCCAAGCGATACGCCGATTTCTCCGTCACCGGAACTTGATTTTCGAGGTCGGCAAAGCCGTAGCCCTGCGCCCAAACAAAATCGTCTTTCATGAACGCCACCGACAGGCCGGTCATCCGGTCGGTTGCCATTTGCATTTTAACAAATTCTACAAAAATTTTTATTGCCTCGGCATACTTATCGGCTGGCTGTCCCCAAAGCAACGGGCACATAAAAACAGTCATCAACAGCACGCAGAAAAAACGTGTGCGCCGGATCAATTTCATCATTCTCCTCATGAGGCTAAATTGGAATGCGTCAAAATGGTCGTGGCAACGTTTCAATTAACGAAAAACGCGAAAAAAAGTTGCCGGTTTCATTTATTCTATCTATAGTCAAGCCCCGCTTGACTATCTCGGTTTTTTCAATTATAATTCATACAGCACAAACAAGACGCTTTCAGCCTAACATTTTTTTACTTTTGCAAGCAGCAATAAAATAGGCATGGCGCATCGGCTCAACCAGCCCGATGCGCCACACGTCACGCGAGAGGGGATTTTAAATTCGAACTAAATATTGAAACTTCATAAAAAATTGCCGCGAGGTTTGCGTAAAGTCGCGCGGCCCGCTGTTGGGGTCCAAATCGAGATATTGATGCGTTGAGCCGATGTAGAAAATCGTGAACGGATTCAGTTTATAACTCAACAACGGTTCAACGTTG
>CAYUVM010000549.1:0-3740 GCA_964447935.1 uncultured Cytophagia bacterium
ATGTTGGTAATTTCGAACGCGCGTTTAACGCCGAGCGTGCGGATTACATCGGTAAAAAGTCCGTTGTCCGGGCCGACAAAATATTTTTTGTCCAACGTTTCCACGACAACTGCCCGGCGCTTGCTGCCCACGCTTGGATCGACCACGGCAACGAAAATAGTGCCTTTGGGAAAACTGCCGGCTGCCGTCGCCAAAATAAAACTGCCGGCGCGAATATTGAAACTGGGGATTTCGTGTGTAATGTTGGCGAGTCGAGCCGCCGGATGAATGGAAAGAATAACGCCTTGCAGCTCGCCGACGTAATGATCTTGCGTGCCGTAATCAGTGAGCAAAGCAATCGTTGGTGGCGCGGAAGAACAAGCACAAAACAGCAACAAGAAAAAAGCACCAAGCAAACACCAATTTTTTTTCATCTCTTCCTCCGTGAAATAATCGCCGGCTCCGGACGGCAGGGACGAAATGTTTTCGCCTCTGCCGCCCTGGCCCAACGATTTAGGACATCGATTCCATTACTTTTTTCACCCGGTCGAACGCCCAATCCAATTCTTCGCGCGCGATGACGAGCGGCGGCGCAAAACGAATGACGTGATCATGCGTTTCTTTGCACAATAATTTTTCATCTTTCAGCGCTTCGCAAAAACGGCGCGCGCCACCGGCCTGCGGCCATAGTTCAACGCCAATCAACAACCCGCGCCCGCGAATTTCTTTGATATGTTTGCTCTGAATCGTTTTCAATTTCTCCTGAAAATATTGTCCCATTTCCGCGGAACGTTGCGTCAGGTTTTCGTCAATAAGAACACGCAAGGCCTCCCGCGAAACCGCACACGCCAGCGGGTTGCCGCCAAACGTGCTGCCATGATGTCCCGGCTGCAAGACTTCCAGCACCTCGCGTCTTGCCACCACCGCCGACACCGGGTAAAATCCGCCGGACAGCGCCTTGCCGAGCACCAACACATCCGGCTTCGCCCCCGGATCATGTTGATACGCAAACATTTTTCCCGTGCGGCCGAGGCCGGTTTGAATTTCATCAAACATCACCAGCACATTGTGCTTTCGGCAAAGCTCCGTTACTTTTGCCAGGTAGCCCGGCGGCGGCAGCAAAACCCCGCCCTCGGCCTGAATCGGCTCCACGAGAAAGGCCACCGTATTCGGCGTTATCGCTTTCTCCAGCGCGGCGGCATCGCCGAACTTAACAAACACAAAACCCGGCGTCAGCGGGCCAAAATTTCTTTTATATTCCGGTTCGCTGGAGAAACTAATCGCCGTTGTCGTGCGGCCATGAAAATTTCCTTCACAGACGATGATCTCTGCCTTATTATCCACCACCCTCTTGCGTTCGTAACCCCACTTGCGCGCCGTCTTCACCGCCGTTTCAATGGCCTCGGCCCCGCTGTTCATCGGCAACGCCATGTCCAATTCGCACAACGTGGTCAGCTCTTTATAAAACAGCGCCAACTGATCGTTGCGAAACGCGCGCGATGACAGCGTGCACCTTTTCGCCTGCTCGACCATCGCTTGATAGATGCGCGGATGACAATGGCCCTGGCTCACCGCCGAATACGCGCTGAGGAAATCCAGATACCGATTGCCTTCCACATCATATACCCAAACGCCTTCTGCGCGTTGGATGACGATATCGAGCGGATGATAATTATGCGCGCCGTGTTTCTCTTCTAAGGCAATGTATTCCTGGGTTTTCATGAATTTTTCCATCATATGCGCCGCCGATGGAAACGTCGTCTGGCTCACGGTGTTGAATTCTTGCGGTCTCATGGATGCTCCTCTCGTAGTCCGATGCGATTGTTTAGTATTTCATCAAGCTGAATAATTTACGGAAAGCCGTCAAGAAAGAAAAGGGAAAAATTGTCATCGTCAGCCGCCGCTGTTAATACAACGCGGCGGTAAAGCGGCGATGATATTTTTGTGTCAGCTCATGCTCACTGCCGAGCAATGAGAAGATCGCGACGCAAGCTTTTCGCGCGCCATCTTCGTCGAGCTGACGATTACGGCTCACCAACTCAATCCAAATTTCGAGCGCTTCACCATACTTCCCTTTTTTGAAAGCCTTAATGCCCTCGTAATAAAGTTTCCAATCTTCTTTGGGTTCGCCGCCGGCTTCTTTCAAATTGGCGAGACGTTGTAATGTTCGAATCGCGTTGGCTTTGTTGGCAAATGGGCTAAGGTCTTCGATCTTCGCCACCAGTTCCGCCGCTTTATCAAGATCATCGGACATCAACAGTGTCGCCAGCAAAACCCGGGCTTCGGCATTGTCGGGCTCCTGCTTCACCGTGCTTTCCAGCAGTTTCCGCGCTTTGGCAAGATTGCCGGTTTGTAAAAGTTCTTTAATCATTTCCACCGGACTTTTCGGCGCTTCCGGCAAATGTTTGGCGAGCCATTTGCGCACTTCAACTTCGGGTAACGCGCCGACAAATTCATCGACAATTTGTCCTTGATAAACCATTTTCACAGCGGGAATGCTTTGAATGCGAAAATGCTGGCCCAGTTCCGGCTCTTCATCGGTGTTCACTTTCACCAACTTCCACTGGCCTTTGGCCTCTTTCTCCAATTTCTCCAACACGGGTCCAATGATGCGGCACGGCTGGCACCACGGCGCCCAGAAATCAACGACGACGGGCGATTTAAAACTGGCGTCAATGACTTCCTGTTGAAAAGTTTCTAATTTTACGTCCATTATTTAACCTCGTGTAACGTGAAACGTGTAATAGTCAAAACTTGATAAAATGGGTTATTCTTTATTGAATGACTCGGCGCAACGAACGATAACATCCCTGTAGCAATTGATCAATCTGTGCCCACTCTTCTTCGCGAACACCGCCGGCTGCCGCGCGAACATCGCGAATCACCATCGCATCCGCGCGCAAACGCCCGTGCTCCAAAGTTGAATCTGGTGAAACCAGATAGATCGCCGCTGCGGCATTGGCGCAGGCCGTATCCAGCGCGGCTTTGCCGTAGCGCTCGCGCTGGCGATGGACAATCCACCATTCCAATTCCAGCTTCGCGGCGTTTTTGATGTTGAAATTGATATCGCCCGTGCGATGAATTGTCGTAAAATAAGATTCGAGTGCCGGCAACGCTTTCTCGTAATCCGCGCGCTGTTTACCGTCTTTAAAAACGAACGCCGCGTTGGTGGCATAATAAGCGCCGAGATATGAACGCAGCCACGGAAACTGGTATTGCGTCCGCAGCATTTCCGTCAATTCAAAGAACAACTTGAGTGGACGGCGATCATAATACGAGCGCCACATGTCGGTTTCCAACTTGCCGGTGGCAACGGGATCAAATCCGCACAGGTCGCGATGGAAGCGCCAGAAAAGATCGTAAGCGCTGTAAGATAAAAACAGTGCAAGCAGCGCGAATAAAATCTTTTGTCGCGACCGTGACGAAGTTTGCTTTTCGCGTTGATCACGAGAGAGTCTTTGCATAAAAATCAGTAATCAATTGGCAGTTGTCAGTTTTCAGTGAATTAGTCACCAGCAACAAGAAACCAGCAACCAGTCTCATTTGACCAAATGATACTCAGTTTGTCGTTTCAACACCCATCCGACTTTTCCCTCCGCATCAACGAATGCCTCTTCTTCCTGCCCGACCCACAAAGCTTGCCTACCCCATTCCGGAATTTCGGTTTGACCGGACAATTCAATTGAGAACCAAGTGTTTGGCAGAATCGGCACATCGCCGCGGCCGGGCACGCCTTGTTGGCGATCCCACAAACCGATGAG
>CAYUVM010000550.1:0-3739 GCA_964447935.1 uncultured Cytophagia bacterium
CTCAAAATCGGATTTCGTGCCGGTTACCGATTTATAGCCGTGATTGATTGTGCATTCCGGCGGCGTTGTATCGGTGAGCACCGTCACCAGCGACGTGTCACGGCAGAAAAATATTTTCTGATCGGCGTCAATCACCTTGCCGATGGCAATGAGACGATTGATTCCCGGCGTGCAGGGCACGGTGGCGGTAAACAGGCTGTCCATCGCCGTCGCAATAATGCCATTGATTTCACATTGCGTGATGAACGGCGGCCGGCCGCCGGAAATTTGCAGTTTGGCGGTGACCGTGATTTGATCGGCGCACACCAAAGCGCCATCTGCCGGTGAGATGATTTTAATCTCACACGTGTCGATCGGCGCCGTTGAAAACGTCACATGCTCCCATTGCTGCACCTGCGCCACTGGCGTAACTTGAAACGCCGTTCCGCTCCAACGCACATGATAAAGATTGCCCGGATATTCCTGCGCGATGAGCAGATCCCCAACTTTGTCCGCAAACTCCGCGGGCGGCGCCGTCCACAGAATGCCGGCGCTAAAATCAATGCCAAAAAAATTTTCATTCGCCGGAATGAGGTCGAAATCCTCCGGCTCGATGCCAAGCTCGAAATAAGTGACGGCGCCCCGCGCATCGATGGCATAGATGCGGCGTTGTTGCTCGGCGCCGGTTAAAATTTTTCCGGCCCACGGGCCATATTTCATCGAGTCATCCGGCACCGTGGTGAGGCCTTCGAGATGTGTGCTGAGGCTGGCGAGTTTGGTTGCGGCACCCGCCGAGGTGACGCGCCAAACATTTCCCGTCGGTTCGGTGGTGACCACAATTAAATCGCCGCCGAACACGCCCGTACGATCAATATGCAGACTACCGCGCAACAAGCCGGTTTCGCCCGGCAACACGACCCACGGATTTTGAATCGTGGCGCCGTCGGCAGAAATACGCGCAATGTGTCCTGGCACGCCGGTGCCGGTGAAAAGTTCACCCGGCACAAAACCGCCGCGACTTCTGCCGCCGCCATCATCGCGTGCCGTGGCAATCTTGACTTCCTCGGTCAAACCATGAACATTGGAAAATGGTTGCCGATTGCCGAACACATCAACCAATTCAAAGTTGTTCGGCTCGCCGTATGGATAGTTCACCGACAACACCACTTTGTTGGTCGGCTGATGATGATCGATACCGACAGGACGATTAAATCCGCGATGGGCTGTGAGCTGAATGGGGGCAACCGTTTGCGCGCCGCTCGGCCCAGCCGCAAAAGCGATGAGAAGAATGTGGTAGAAAATCCTTTTCATAGTTGCTTCTCCAAGGCGTAAGATCGTCGCACCCGCATGGCCGGACGCGCATAAAATTCTGTTTGGTTTTATTTGCACAATGTTAGAAGGCGAGAATGCTGCATGGACACCAACGCCAACGCTCCCATGCTCTTGCAGGTAAGTTTGCCGGAAAGAGCCACCTCAATCAGCACGTTTTATGTTACGAAACAATAACTAAAAAGTCAAGGAATCTTATCGCGGCTGCAACGTCACCGCAAACTGTTCCGTCCAGCCGAGGTTGGTGTGTGAGAAAGCCGCAAATTGCAAACTGAATTTGAACACGTGCAAGGCGAAACCGCAAGTCAAGCGGTCCGGATTCGTGCCCGTGCCGACGCGCAGCAGAAGCGGCGGCAGCGGATTTATTTCAATGCCGAGCCGCCATTCTTCCGGAAAAGCATTTTGCTTATAAACATCCATTTGCAACGTCAGTGTCGAGGTTGGCAAATAGGCAAAGCCGACGCTGACACTGCGTGGCAGCTTTTCTTTTTGTTGGCCCAGGGTCGCATTGAGCAGATTGGTGAGCGCCGAACCGAATAGAAATGAATCGCTCACGCGCCATTGGGTGCCGAGATTGAGCAGCATTGCACTGTCGTCGCCGTAGCCGGAAATGCGCAATTGGCGGAGCACACCGCTCACCCCAAAGGCCAAGCGTTGGGCAGAGAGAAAACCGCGCGCCACGGCCAGATGCAAGCGCCGATCACGATACAGCGCGTTGCCAAAATCCACGAATGCCGCGCCGAAAGCGGACTTTGCGAAATTCATGTTGCCACTGAAACTGTTCAACCGCAATTCTTTGAGGCCGAAAGGATTCGTATAAAACATCGTGAACGTCGGCCCGGCGAGATTTGCCAGCACCGCGGGATTATCCAATAACGCCTCAGCCTCGCGGCCTTTCGCCACATTCGCGCCGCCCAATGCTTGCGCGCGAATGCCGAGCGGAAACTCTTGCGCCGTGGCGGGCGTTTCAATACTCAAGAGCGCCAACACAACAAAGAGCTTGACTTTCATACTGGCCTCTGGCTATATTGATTTCGTTCGTAGTGGCGCTTTTCGGCGCACACTGATGATTTGCAATATTATGGAGAATTTTTAATATGCCTCGAGTCGAGTCGCTTCGGCTTGTTTTTATACTGAGCTGCGTTTTTTTGTTGATTCATCTTACGGCGACGCCGGCAGCTTTGGCGCGTGACAAAAAAGTCATTGCCAAAGTCACAGTCATTCTCGATAAACTGCCGGCGGAGAAAAAGAAGCGTCTAACAGATTTTCAAGATAAGGTGACCGCTTATATCAATAGCCGCGTCTGGGTGGAAGAAGACTACGTGAATCCGATTGAGATTGGCGTGCAGATGTTTTTAGAAGATGAGTTTTCCACCATTGAAGATCGCTATCGTTGCAGCATGGTTGTGAGCGGCCCAGATATTCAGTATTTTGACAAACGCGGACGTTTTCCGTTTCAGGAAAATGAGCAATTGAAAGCCAATGTGGAATACACGCCATTGCTGGGTCTCATTGACTTTTATGTTTATCTCATTCTCGCCAATGAATTGGACAAATACGGCTCGCTCGAGGGCACCGCGTATTTTGAAAAAGCGCGTTCGGTGTTGCAGCAAGGCAAATTCAGCCGCTTCTTTGAAGGCTGGGATCGCCGCGAAGAAACCCTGCGCACCACCTCCTCCGAAAACTACAAAAAATTCCGCGAGCTAAAAGACTACTATTTCTACGGCATGTCCCTGGAGAAAAAAGACGAACTCAGTCAAAAACGTGATTACATTAAACAATCCGTGCAAAAACTCGAAGAAGTGTTAACTGAGAACAAAGACAACCTCGCCGCCAAACAATTCATCGACGCCCACTTCCAGGAAATCGTCGATCTCTTCCGCGACGCCGGCGATGGCACAATTTTCAAAATTCTCATTCGCATCGACCCGGATCGCGAGGCGTTGTATGAGGAGTTTGTGCCTTAGCGTTGCAAAACAACTGATTCCCTGCCGTCATCCGGCGATGTTGATTCGCTTCCTCCATTGTTTTGAATTTGAATAGTCCGCGCTGAATAAGTATACGGGGTTTTAAGCCAGCAAGAAGCTTTTCCAGACGCTTTAACCTTTCCAACGGATCAGCAGGGAGAAGCTCTTGCGGATGCGCTTTCGCCTCTTGAAAGCTGCGGTATTTATATAAAGGCATTATTTCTTTTCATTCAATTTCTCGGTTAATAAGAAATCAGCAGTCTGATTCGCATCAATCCCTATCGCAAGGCCTTATATGAGGAGTTTTGGCAGTCAGATTAGTACTACAACGTTAAGTCGCTAAAGCCATTTTTTGTCGTCGCCATCGTTTGCGATGGGAACGATAAGCCGCATAGTTCTGTTGTTGTGTTCTTTGAATCTCTTCCCGCATGGCTTCGGCATCGAACTCGCGTTTCGGCAGACTG
>CAYUVM010000551.1:0-3738 GCA_964447935.1 uncultured Cytophagia bacterium
GCACGCGATACGGCAGGCCGAGCAGTTGCAAAACTTCTTCGGCGTTTTGCCGCAGCTTTTCGTGCTCCTCGTAGCTCGTCTCCGGTTTGGTAAATTTCACCATTTCAACTTTGTCAAATTGGTGCAAGCGCATCAACCCCTTCGTGTCTTTGCCGTACGCGCCGGCCTCGCGCCGAAAACACAGCGTGTAGGCGGTGTAATAAATCGGTAGATCTTCACCGCGCAGTGTTTCATTCGCAAGCAAATTGGTCACCGGCACTTCCGCCGTGGGGATCAAAAACAGATCATCCGGGTCGATGCGGTACATGTCGTCTTCGAGATTCGGCAACTGGCCGGTGCCAAACATCGCTTGCCGATTCACCACCACCGGCGGCATCACTTCGGTGTAGCCGTGTTTTTCGATATGCAAATCGAGCATGAAATTAATCAAGGCCCGCGCCAGTTTGGCGCCTTTGCCTTTGAAGTTCACAAAGAACGAGCCGGAGACTTTGGCGCCGCCTTCAAAGTCGATGAGCTTCAATTTCTCATTGAGTTCAATGTGGTTTTTCGGCGCAAATTCGAACGTCGGGATTTCGCCGTGCGTGGCGACGACAACATTGTCTTCCGAGCTTTTTCCCACCGGCACGCTCTCATGCGGTAAATTGGGGATGCGAATCTGCCATTGGTAGAGTTGCTCCTCCACCGTTTTCAATTCATCGTCCAATGCTTTGACGCGGTCGCCGACTTCTTTCATCTCCGCGATTTTGGCTGAGGCGTCCACGCCCTTCTTCTTGGCCTGGCCAATTTCTTCGGTTACACGATTGCGCAGGGCTTTCAACTCTTCACTTTGCTTGAGCAACTCGCGGCGCTTCTCTTCATAAATGGGGAATTGCGAAAGATCGATTTTGGCGTTTTTCTTGCGCACGCCGGCTTCGACTTGCGCGAAATTTTCACGAATGAATTTGAGGTCCAACATGATGGTTCGTCCTTAAAAGTATAAAAATGAATCTTGGAGTTTGGCATGTAAAGTTCTATAAACTATCAAAGAATCGCTTGAAAATCAAGGTTATATTTGCAAAATTCGGGGAAATTTCAATTTGACTTTTCGTGGTTTTGTGGTAAATTGGGGGGCGGCAATGCGATTGCGAATTTTGGAGAAATCATGAAGCCTCTTGAGAACCAAGTCGCCATCATCACCGGCGCTTCCAGCGGCATCGGCGAGGCGACGGCGTTGGCGTTGGCGGAAGCCGGGGCGCGCGTCGTGCTCGCCGCGCGGCGCAAAGATCGCCTCGGCAATGTAAAAAAGAAAATTGACGACAGCGGCGGTGAGGCGCTGCTCGTGCAAGTCGATGTGTGTATGCGCGGAGAAGTTGAAGCTCTGATCGCACAAACCCAAAAGAAATGGGGCCGCATCGATATTCTGGTCAACAATGCCGGCGTGATGAAGCTGTCGTTTATGGATAAACTGAAAGTTGAGGAATGGGAGCACATGATTGATCTCAACCTCAAAGGCGTGCTGTATGGCATCGCCGCGGTTTTGCCGATTATGCGCGAGCAACGCCGCGGCCACCTCATCAACATTTCTTCGGACGCCGATCGCAAAGTTTTTCCCGGCAGCGCGGTTTACAGTGCCACTAAAGCCGCAGTGACAATGCTCTCCGACGGCCTGCGTTTCGAATTGGCGCGCGAGCAAATGCCGATTCGCGTCACTTCGATTTCCGCCGGCGCGGTGACAACGGAACTCGCGAAACACATTACCGATAAAGATATTTTTGACGTGTTTAGGTCGCATGTTCCAATCGAGTTTATGAAACCAGCGGACATCGCCGCGGCGGTGCTGTATGCGGTGACCCAACCGCCGCATGTGGATATTAATAATATTCTCCTGCGCCCGACGCAACAGGCGACATAAGTATCGTATCACTTGGACATTGAATTTTTCTTATGCCAATTCCCGAAATTTGCATCGAAAAAAATCATCCAGCCGAAAAACTGGCGCGCCTGTTATGGCAGGCGCATCACCACGCGCGCGAAACCGTCCGCCAAGCCCTGCTAACGGCCAATAGTAACGACATGATAAAAGTCGCGGCCATCACCGCCGTCGATACGATTTACGGCATCGACATAATTGCCGAAACGGCGTTGTTAAATTTTCTTGAGGCGCATCAGCATGAAGCGCCGGCGTTTGTGCTCACCGGCGAATTTGAAACCGACGGTGCGCTCACTTTTGGCAATGGCCGGCCGCAATTTCGGGTGTTGCTGGATCCAATTGATGGCACCCGATTGTTAATGCATAAAAAATCGAGCGGCTGGATTCTGACCGGCATTGCGCCGGAACGCGGCGCCGCCACACGGCTCGCAGATATTTTTTTTGCGCTGCAAACCGAATTGCCGCCGCCCAAACAAACTTTTGGCGACACCTTGTGGGCCAGCCAATTTAGTCCGGCGCACGGCGAGCGGGAAAATTTGCTCACGGCGGTGGCGACGCCGTTGTTGCTCGGCGGTGATGCGGCTGATGATTTAAGGCACGGTTTTATTTCTTTCGTCAATCTTTTTCCGCGCGGCAAGCAACTCCTCGCCAAGCTGGAAGAAGAATTTCTGTATTCGCCGGCAGTGGCGGGAGCGGCGGCTGATGATTTGCCGATTTTTGCAGACCAGCATCTTTCCACTGGCGGGCAGCTTTATGCTTTGATGACGGGCCAAATGCGTTTCGTCGCGGATTTTCGACCGCTGCTCAATCAACATTGGCGGCCGCGGCATGAGCCAACTTTACTTTGCGCCCATCCTTATGATCTGGCGACGGCTTTGATTGCCCAAAAAGCTGGCGTGTCGTTATTTGATCAACTCGGTTCGAGTTTGGACGGACCGACCGAGCCAACCGATGAAATTGGCTGGATAGGATTTTCTAACGCCAAATTGGCAGCGCGGTATTTACCGGCTTTATTAGAAACTCTGGAACGGAATAATTTGCGCAACCAACTGTAATTTTTGCGCAATATGGATCATTTTTTACCAGTTGATGAATTCAGATTTGTAAGAGCAAGTGTTGGCAGGATGTGAATAACTTTTTGAAATCTTGCAGCACAAAAATGTTTATAAATTGTTACTTTTTACCCAGACTGGCATTTAGTTTGTTAGCTCACTGACATAAGCCTACAAGATGTTGATGTTGATGGAATGTGACAACAATCTATTTAATAAAATCAATTGGTTATAGTTTTAATAAAGTCGCATCTATAGATTGTAGTATATTTCAATTGAGACACAAGCTACAGGCTTTCACAGCGTTGTAACATTTTTAAATCAAAGAAAGTGGGCAGTTTTTAAAAAGTATCGTCTACCCGCGGGTTAATAAGATGTGGATAACTTAATGGGTAAAAATAAGCCTGTCCAAAAGGCCAAATTGGATGTTTCAAGTAAAGGCGATGTGTAATTTTGTTAGAGTGAGTCTGTTGGCCACAAGTTTTTTGAGAGAAGTTGAAAAAAATGTTGCATTGATGAAACTTTTTTTGTATCTTTCAACCTTCACACAATTTGTTCTTCTGACTTTCATGTGTGCTTTTGACTGACCACTGCGGCAGGATAGGGGCTGGCAAAAAACCTACGCATAGATTGGTTGGTGTTTCCTTTGGTAAAAAGTACATACATCTTTTATCCGTCGATAGTAGGGGATAATGTTTAGGAAACTATCAACTTTCGGCGGCATGTCACTTTATTTTTACAATTTTATTCTTGCATTATTGCTAAAAAATATCTACT
>CAYUVM010000552.1:0-3737 GCA_964447935.1 uncultured Cytophagia bacterium
GATGTACGGCAAACGCCCGACGCTGGCGGAAATTGTTAAATGGATCAGATACGCTTAGCGCAGTCTAAAATGTGCTCGCCATTTGGCAAGGTGTTACATAAAATTCTATTGATTTCTACCTCACCGATAATTACATTTTAACTTTACTGGCGTTGCCTTGACTGCAACGGTTTACAGGAGTATTCATTTCAGGAATGAAACATGTTTTGGATTTGTAAAATTTTTGCTACTTGATTCTTGCAATTGCCCTCTGCTATTTTTCGCTTCATGTTTCTGGTGGATCAACCGCTCCGCGAATAATTTTTTACAAAACCGCGATCGGGCTTGGCGCGCAGCCTTGGTTGCACGTCAATAGAGCGGTATTTTGTTTATAAATTCAACCCTATCGTTTTATGCACAGAATTTTAGAACCAAAACTTTTTGCCATTTTTCGGCAAGGCTATACTCGCCAACAACTCTCCGCCGATTTAATTGCCGGGGTCATTGTCGGCATTGTTGCCTTGCCGCTTGCCATTGCCTTTGCCATTGCTTCCGGCGTGAAACCGGAGCAGGGGCTTTATACCGCCGTGGTGGCAGGTTTCATTATTGCCGTACTGGGCGGCAGCCGCGCGCAGATCAGCGGCCCCACCGGCGCGTTTATCGTCATCATTTATGGCATCGTGCAAAAACACGGCTACGACGGCCTCGCTGTGGCCACCATGCTTGCCGGTGTGATGCTCATCATTATGGGTTATGCGCGCATGGGCGTGTTGCTCAAATTCGTTCCATATCCCGTGACGGTCGGCTTCACCAGCGGCATCGCGCTGATTATTTTCTCTTCGCAAACACGCGATTTTCTTGGGTTGCAGATGGAAAAAGTCCCGGCGGATTTTGTGGAGAAATGGACGGCCTACATTGCCCATTTCCACACGTTCAGCCCGTATGCGCTCGGCATCGGCCTGCTCGCGTTGTTGATTATTATTTTCTGGCCGCGGGTAACGCACAAGGTTCCCGGTTCACTCGTCGCCATTCTCCTCACTACCGCACTGGTGCATCTTTTAAATCTGCCAGTCGAAACCATCGGCAGCCGTTTTGGCAGCGTGCCGAATAACCTGCCGGCCCCACATCTGCCCAATCTAAGCTGGAAGTTGATCACGGAAATGTTTTCACCGGCGCTCACCATCGCATTGCTCGCCGCCATCGAGTCCCTGCTCTCCGCCGTCGTCGCGGATGGCATGCTCGGCACTCGCCATCGCTCCAACATGGAATTGGTGGCGCAAGGCATCGGCAACATTGTGTCGCCACTGTTCTACGGGATTCCGGCAACCGGCGCAATAGCGCGCACAGCGACCAATATTAAAAACGGTGGTCGCACGCCGGTGGCGGGCATCGTGCACGCGCTGACGCTGCTGTTGATCATGATGTTTTTCGGGCAATACGCGGCGCTGATTCCCATGCCGGTACTCGCGGCGATTCTCATTTTTGTCGCCTACAACATGAGCGAGTGGCACGCTTTCGTTAAACTCTTTCGCAGCCCCAAAAGTGATGTCATGGTTTTGCTCGCGACGTTTCTGCTCACCGTCTTGATCGATTTAACCGTCGCGATTCAGGCCGGCGTGGTGCTGGCGGCCTTTCTATTTTTGAACCGCATGTCCAATGTCACGCAGGCCAACTTCATCACCAAAGAATTGCGGCAGGACGATGAAGAATTTGAAAACGGCCCCAATGCGATTGCCAAGCGCGACGTGCCATCCGGCGTCGAGGTGTTCGAAATTTATGGGCCATTATTTTTTGGCGCCATCGAGCAATTCAAAGACGCCATTCGCCAGTTGGAAGCGCCGCCGCAAGTTTTAATCTTGCGCATTCGAAATGTTCTCGCGGTTGATGCCACCGCTTTGCAGGCCCTCGAAGTCGAGTTTAAAAATGCTGAAAAGGCCGGAACCGCAATTGTGCTTTCCGACGTTCACACCCAGCCGCTTTATGCGATGGAACAGGCCGGTCTGCTCAAAAAAATCGGCGAGGAAAATGTATGCGGCAACATCGACGATGCGTTGAATCGCGCGCGGGCCATTTTGAATTTACCTGCGGTTCCGCGACTGGCGCCATTTGTGCCGACGGTGGCGCGTGAGAAAACTTTGGTTTAGAAAATTGCATTCGTTTTAACCCATGTTCAAGCGCTCGACTTTCTTGACCGGCATCTCCCGCAACGTCATTATCCTTGGCCTCGTCAGCCTGTTGCAAGATTTGTCGAGCGAGATGCTCTATCCCGTCGTGCCGCTATTTCTTGCCACCGTGCTCGGTGCGCCGATGACAGTGATCGGACTGATCGAAGGTTTTGCCGAGTTCACCGCGGCCATTCTTAAAGCCGTTTTCGGAAGATTGTCGGATCGCTTCCAGCGCCGCCGCGCTTTCATTAGTTTCGGCTACGGTCTCTCGGCGTTGAGCCGGCCCTTATTGTTGCTCGCGAATAGTTGGGGATTCGTGCTCGCGTCGCGTCTTGTGGATCGTCTCGGCAAAGGCGTACGCACCAGCCCGCGTGACGCGCTACTCGCGGCCTCGGCGCCGGCGGAACATCGCGGCAAAATTTTTGGATTACATCGCGCGATGGACACCGTTGGAGCAGTAATCGGCCCGTTGCTGGCGATCTGGGTGTTCGCGATCTCCGACAATGATTTTCATTTCGTTTTTATGCTTGCGATCATTCCCACTGTTCTCGCCTTCTCGCTCACTTTTTTTGTGAGAGAAATCACAGTCGAAGCTCATTCAAAAATCGCAAGAAATGAGAAAACTGCTCACTGGCTACTGGTCACTGAAAACTTTCCCCGGGCTTATTGGAAATTTCTCACCATCAATTTTATCTTTTTTCTCGGTAACAGCAGCGACGTATTTTTAATTCTGCGCGCTAAAGATTTGGGGTTATCATCTGTCTCGGCCATTTTTGCTTATGTGATTTATAATTTGACGTTCGCTATCTCCGCCGTACCGGCTGGTATCCTTTCGGATTGGCTCGGGCGCCGGCGTGTCATGCAAACCGGTTTTCTGATTTTCGCCGTGGTTTACGCCGGCTTCGCGTTTATCAAATCGACGTTTTTCATCTGGCCGCTCTTTGCACTGTACGGTTTTTACGCCGCAATGACCGAAGGCGTCAGCAAAGCCGCGATTGTCGATCTCGTCGCGCCAGCACATCGCGGCAGCGCCATCGGATTTTTCTACCTACTCACCGGCGTCGCCGCGCTCATCGCGAGCACGCTCGCCGGCTGGCTGTGGAAAGAATTGGGGGCCAGCACGGCTTTGGGCTTTTCGACGGCCACCGCCTTCCTCGCTTTTGCATTGCTGCGGCGCAGTAAATAATTTTTTCGGCTAAAACATTTTTTTGCTTGACATTCTCGCTATTTTCGTTAATTTATTTGCCGGGTCTTTTCCGCTTGTCACCAATTGTCTGGTCTTAATGAAAAGTTAGCGTCATTATTGTGCGGGGAAAAAATGAAAAACTTTACAGCGAAAAATCAACACGCCGTTTGTTCCAGAAAACGCTAATACGCAACACTAAATTTTTGTAAAGCCATCAATCCCAAAGTCTGATGGCTTTAAAACGAGGCTTTCCATTGTCCAGGATATTTCCATGGAGGCTGAAAAATTCGTTTTTGTTTATGGGTCTGACCGCCGGACTGTACGGGCTAGGTGACAAATGCCATGACATCGCGGACAAAATAAGTGCCACGACATCGTGGACAAATTGAATGTTCTTTGAATTTGTT
>CAYUVM010000553.1:0-3734 GCA_964447935.1 uncultured Cytophagia bacterium
GCGATACCCAACCCCAAAGATCGGCGCGAATCTGCGCGCCAATCCATTCGCGATACGGGTTGCATACCGTTGCCGTTTCCGGAGGATCGAGGCCGGCGAGACAGTTCACGTAGGCCACCCGCTCGGCGGTGAATGTGGAAAGCACGGGAAGAAGACTCAACCAGCTTTCGGCGATTTGCTCCGTGGAAAACTGCGGGCCAAACGTCTCGAGAACGTGCAGATTCAGCATCGGATAATTCATGTCATCATCTTCCGTCATGCAGACGATGTTTTCGCGCAGACTTTCCCGGCCGCTATGTTTGTTCCAAGGATATTTTTTGAGCAACTCGTCCGGTATGCCTTTTTCTGTAATATAATTTGCCAGCGGCCAATTGCCGTTGGATTGCAGTATCTCTTTGATAGCGGCACGCGAATGTTTTTCCACCGGTTTACCGAGCAAACAGCCGGCAGCGCGGCCAAGCCAGCCACCGGCAAGCCGGTCGGCCAGCGCGGCATTTGTCAACGCCAACTTGGGCAACGTCTCAGTCGAGGCGGAACAAAGCGCGCGTATTTCTGGAAGGGTGGAAGGCTCTCGCCGCGATAATTCAGCAGGCAGCGGCTGTGCGGTAAGCTCGCGCAACAACTCGATGGCATGATGACGCAGCGCGCGGCCGTCTTTGGTTTCTTGTTGTAACCTTTGCCAGTCTTGCCGGAAACGGGTAACGTCCTGGCCTTCTTCCTGTTGCTGCCGCAGTTCGTATTCAACCAAATCGGCAGTTTTGATCCACGAAAAGTTCATGTCTTATTCCTACCGCATCTTGCGCATAGCCAGGTCAGCCAACTGTTCGGAAAGCTCGACATAATTTATTCCGGCCAAAGCAGGAAGACAAATTCCCTGCAGATGGCGAAATCGTTCGCGCCAATCCGGGGAGATGATTTCCTGCGCCGTCATGGCGCCGGTTAAAGCGCCGACCAGGGCGGGGACGGAATCCGCAGTCTTCGCGAAGGCATTAGCGGCGAGCAGGGCAGATTTGAAACCAGCCCTGCAAAGCTTGATGAGGACAAGCGTCAGCGCCAATGTTTCCGGAGCTACACTGCCGTAGCTGTATTCACGATTGATGAGGCTCTCACTGAGGCGAGGAAAAATATCAAAAACGTCTTGATCATTCCGGCAAAACTGCAAAGCCGCAGTCACACTGCGTTTGATCCAGGTGTTATCGGGCAATTGGCTCATCGCTGCCGCGATAACGGCATCGAGATCTGCGCCAACACAGGCGATGCTGATGGCGGCGGCCATGGCTTGTGCAGCCCAAAGGCCGTCCTCGGCGTTGGTCACGCTCGCCTCGAGGGCCGCCATCTCCGCCGCCGCGTGCGGTTGTCCGGCGCAGACGATGCCAATCGGCACGGCGCGACACACGGCGCCATCATCAAAGTAATGCGGATTATCGCGGCCGGATTGCGGGGGCAATTTGCCGTGGCGCAAATTCGCGAGTGCGGCTTGCTGGCTTACGCCACCGCGCACATTTTGCGGCGCGCGAGCCAGTTCCAGCCACGCTTCCAAAAGTTTTTGAGCCTCGATCTTGCCTTCGGTCAGCAAAAGTTGTTGCGCCGTAAACGCGGCCCATTCCGTATCATCGGTGGGATTGAGAGCGAATGCTGCTGCCGGTCGGTTGAGAGAAAACGGCACCGCCGGCCGAATCACCTGTGTAGTTTCCGAGGCCGCTTCGATTTCGCGGCGTATTCTCCTGGTCCAGAACGGCAGCAGATAACTGCGATGAAACATCGCCGGCCAACTCAGCGCATCGCCGACGGCTAATCCCAACATCGCATTACACGCGCGTTGTCGCAGTTCGTTCATGAAAGACTCCAGCTTTTGGCCAAGCCAGCTAATTGCTCGGCAACCTCCGGAATGTGCATGCCTTTAACCGTTCTAATGCAGTTGCCTTTGGCAGTAGTGATGCGCGCCGCCCAAGATGCCGGAATTTGATTTTCACCGGCACTGGCTCCGGTGATGGCTCCGCAGATCGCGGCGATCGTATCCGCGTCTCTTCCGAGGTTGACACTTCCCAGCACAGCTTCGCTAAATTTGCCGGTGGCCGCGGTCAAGATACCAAAGGCCAGACCCACGGCTTCGGGCGCGAGATCGCTCCAGTGATAATAAGTGCAGGCAATCTTGTCGTACAACGGTTGTATCGCCTGCCAAACGTCATCGCATTGCGAACCGATTTTTACGCCATCACTAATTGCCCGCGTCGTCCAGGAATCGGTGGGAATAACGGTGAGTGCGCCAGCGATAATTTCTTGCAAAGTTGCTCCAGCCATTGCGACTGCAACCGCCGCTGCCACTGCTCTTCCAGCATAAATGCCCTCGCCGGAGTGGCTCACGGCACCGTCAATCTCTGCGAATTGTGCTGCAAGCTGCGGCGCCCCCACCGCGACAACACCGTATGGCGCCACCCGCATGGCCAAGCCATCGCTCCAACTGTGGAGATGCTGGCCGGATTGCGGCGGCATCAAACCCTGGCGTAGGTTTGCGATCGTCAACATCTCGCTGAATCCGGCGCCTTTGTATTCATTGGAAGCGGAAATGATGTCGTCTTTCCACGCACGTGCCGCCAATTCCGAGGTGAGGCCGCGTCCGTGCTGCAAGAGCATTTTGGCGCTGAACAGGGCGTATTCCGTGTCATCAGTCCCCACTTGCGCATCGGAAAGAAAATCCATCACGCGGTTCCACTGCTGTTTGATGGCGTTCGGAGTTTTTCCTTCCGTCGGGCTGCCCAGCGCATCGCCAACGGCCAAGCCGATAAGTGCACCACGCGCGCGGTTGACAAGATCATTCACCATCTTTCGTCTCGCATTTGGTAACGGGAGAGCACCAAATTACTTTCCACTTCAATCCGTTTGGCGGCTTCTTCCACGGAGAGACGGTTGGCGAACAACTCCTGCAAAAGTGGATTGGCGACGCGATTTTTCCACTCGACATAGCCGGGCACGCCCAACCACGATCCGGTGGCGAGAAATTTTGCCGAAGCAGAAACCACGTCCCAACCGTCGCCAGCCGTTTGAAACTCGGGCATTGCCAAACAAGAACGGCGCGCCGGAATCATCCAATCACTGCGCGCCAACTCGGCCATATTGGTCGCACTCAACATAAAATTAATGAAGGCCATCGCCTCCGCTTGGCGTTGCGACTGCCGGGGAATGCTGAGCGTTTGCGTGCTGATGCCGGTGTTTTGCGTGACGGCTTTGAGCGGTGGAATCACGCCCCAGTGAAATCCGGCCGGCGCATTGGCGGCGAGTTGTTGCCGCGCCCACGCGCCGATCCCGACCAGCATCGCATACTTGCCGCTGAAGAATCCGGGGATCATGCTCGCACCGGTTTGTCCGATACTGGCGGGTGAGGTCGAGTGATCCTCGTAAAGCATGTTCATGAGTGTTGTCAGCAGTTCCCGTTCGGGGTCGCCAACGCTGACGACGTATTTCCCAGCTTCCTGTTGAAAGAAAGAGCCGCCGAAGCTGATCGAGAGATTCATTACCAGATTGGCCGAGTTGCGTAACCCGAAGGCTGCACCCCACTGATCAATAACGCCGTCGTTGTTGGTGTCTTTGGTCAATTGCCGCGCCGCCGCGCGCAGGTCTTCCCACGTCCACGGCTGGTCGAAAGACGGCGGCATGAGGTGGGCCTGTGCCAAAAGATCGCGGTTGTACAAAACCACGGTGGATTCAATCAGAAAAGGAATGCCGATGATTTGGCC
>CAYUVM010000554.1:0-3734 GCA_964447935.1 uncultured Cytophagia bacterium
TTCCGGCTTCGAAGAGATGCTTGATCGCATCCAGCCGAAAGCCGTCGACTTTCATTGTCTCCAGCCAAAATTTCGCCACGTCAAACATTTCGTTTTTAACCGCGGCGTTCGCATAATTCAAATCCGGCATTTCCCGCCAAAAGAGCGCGAAATTATAAGCCCCATTGCGCGAATACCAAACCTGCTGGCCCCACGGCCCGCGATAGCCGGGGTCGAAAAAACTCCAGGTATACCAGTCACGATAAGGCGAGGTGGTTGACGAGGCGGAACTGACGAACCACGGATGCTGGCTGGACGAATGGTTCATCACAAAATCGATGACGACTTTAATGCCGCGCGCATGCGCGCTATCGATCAGCGCATGAAAATCCGCCAGCGTGCCGTAATCGCGCTCGAGGCTGCGATAATCGGTGACATCGTAACCGTGATAGCTCGGCGACTCGGAGATTGGCATCAGCCAAAGGCCGGTGACGCCGAGATCGGTGTTGGTGACGGGATTTCCATCGTTCAGATAATCTAACTTTTGAATCAGACCTTTGAGATCGCCGATGCCATCACCATTGCTATCGTAAAAACTCCGTACGAAAATTTCATAAAAGACGGCGTCGTTCCACCAGTAAGTTTTGGGCTGGGCGTTAGATAAACTTGGGGTGAAGCAGGCGGCAATGGCTGCGACGAGCCAGAACGATTTATAACGGAATGAGGTTTTGATTTTGGGCCCTTTGAAATTGGTTTATTTCTGCATGCCGAAACATTGAAAAAATGTACTTTGCTTTCAATTTTCAGAAAGGAATAAAAACAAAAATCCCACCGAAAGAGTTTAACTTTCCTGGTGGGATTCTTAATTCACGGCAGAATGCTTTTATTTCTTACAGCGAAATTTTTTATCACCGCGGTTTCATCCACAAAATATTTGCATACCAAATGGCCATTCACAAAAACCAGTGGAATGCGCGTGCCATATTCGGCCAGCAGTTTTTCATCACGAGCGATATTCACTTCGCGCAAAATAAAGCGGTGGCGGCGTTGCAGCTTGCGCAAAATCGCCTTGGCGTCGTCGCACAAATGGCAATCGGGCTTGCTGTAAATTTCCACTACGGCGCCGCTCGCCATCGGCCGGAAGCGGGCTTTAAGCCTACTGATCAGACTTGCTGGCATCGGTTGGCGGGCCGTTGCGTTTGGTGAGAAAGGCTTCAAACGTCATCGTCTTATGATGGCCGTCATTAAGAAATTCCAATACCGGCAAAAATTTGTCTGCGGGAATATAGCCCGGCACCAGCGTCAGCACCTCGCCGCTGGCGTCGATGAACGCGGTGGCCGGATAACTGTTGACGCCGAACGCAGCAGCTAACTCGCGGTAGGTGTAATCCTGTTCGCGAAAGCGCGTCTTTTCGTTGGACTCGGCGTTTACTTTAACCAATACGAGCTTTTCTTTGGCATATTTGACAATGCTCGCGTGGCCGTAGGTGTCTTTGTCCATGACCTTGCACCAGCCGCACCAGGTTGTGTAAAAATCCACGACCACCATTTTCTTTTCTTTTTTGGCCGTGGCGAGGCCTTGCTCAAACGCGAACCAGGTCACTTCTTCTTTCTTGGGTTTGGGATCGTCGGCGCGCAAGACTGCAACCGGCGCGAGAAATAATGCCGCCGCTAAAATGCCAGCGGAAAGCCATAATTTTATTTTCATAAAGGCCTCAAATAGAGTTTATGTTCTGGGCAGAAATCAACAACTGCGAAAGCACCTAAAAATAGGAGACGAGCAATCAGCGTTACGTTTTACCCTCACCGCTGCACCACCAGCTTGCCAATTTCCTCCGCGCGTAACGCTTCGCCGCCGAGGTTTTGAGTGGCGATGATTTTATACAGATAAACGCCGTTGGCCAACGGGTCGCCATCCTCGTCACGGCCATCCCAGTCGATTTGATTGAAGCCGCGGCCGCCGGCGCTTTCCAATGTACGAATCAACCGGCCCGCCAGCGTAAAAATTTTGACCCGCACTTCGGTGTCGGCAAAATTTAATTCAAAGGTAAATGACGTGCGATTGCGAAACGGATTCGGATAATTCAACACATCGGACAGCACTAATTGATTTTTAGGCCGCACCACAAACTCCATCGTGGCCGAGTTGGAGTTGTTCAGATTATCCCAGGCTTTGATTTCTACCGTGTGCCGGCCTTCCGCGAGCGAACCAAGCGGGTACAGCGCCGTACCGCGCGTGTAGCTACCGGAGTCGTAATTAAACAAGTCCGTAATATCGATTTTTTCATCGGTGCGCCCATCCAGCGCCAGCGTGAGTTTGTGGCCGATTTCGCCGGTGATGTTGATGCCGGAAAGGCTGTCGCTGATCGCGGCGCGCAACACCGGCTGATCGCCAACCACGTCGCCGGAGTTGAAATTTTCGACGCCTTCAAAACCAATGCGAATGGTGGGGCCGATGCGATCCGCAATATTTCCGGCAGTGCCGCCAACACGCAACTGCTGGCGATAACCATTACCATCAAATTTATTATCTTTATCCCAAAAATACAAATTGATTCGACCGGAGACGCCGCCGTAGGTGATATCTTTCGGCACAAAGAATTGTACGGTGAAAGTGCCGTTCTTCACCGGCGCTTCGCCGCGAAACAGCGAATTGCCCGGCAGGCCGTAATTCAGCGAAAATTGTCCTGGTGATAAATAGCTAACGTCGCGCTGCGCATCCAGCGTTTCCACCCGCACGGTGCCGTTAAAATCCGGCCAATCCTGGCCGTTGTCCCGTTTCACTTTGCCGCTCACCGTCATCACCGTCAATGCTTTGATGGTGTCCGGTTGCACCGAGGTGAGGCTCGCGGTGTAGCGCGGAATGCCGATGCGCAACGACGGGTCGCCGAGCACATGAAATTTTTCATCGTTCTGCGTCGCACCGGTTTGCAAGCGCGCCAGCACCATCGCCATGCCGATGCGCGCGGAAATGTGATTGGCATTTTCAAAAAAGAAGCGATAGTATTGCTGATTCAGCGTGGCGTTCTGGCTGGCATAAACATCACGCGCAGTGGCCAACACGGCAATCGCCCCGCGGCCCGGGGTCAGCACCAATTGCTCGGCGAAACTCTGCTTGTCGGGAATATCGTATTTTCCGAACGTGCACGTTGCCGCAATCCACAATGCCTGTTTCTCCTCGTTTTGAATGCGATCCAAATCCGTGGAGAGATTCAGCGCGCGTTCGTGTGCCCAAACTTCCGAGTTGCCGTGGCCGGCGTAATTCACCAACAGCGCGCCGTTATTGACGAGCCGCAACAAAGCATCGGTTGCCGTCGGCTTGCGAATACCGGAAATGGAAGCGCTCTGCACCGCAGCAAATTCGGTCAAATAAAGTTTTTTGACGTCTAAATATTGCGGTGTATAAAAAACCGACGCCAGCGTTTCGGTGTCGAGAATGTGCACCGTTTCAATTGACGACGGTATGGCGCCCTGGCCGAATTCATCGTCCGCGACCATTACGGCGGTGTTGCGCCACGAGCCGAAGGTCGGCTTGGTTTCGTATTGAATGAGTTTGTCAACATACGCCTGCACCTCGGCCAGGCTGCGAGCCGGAATGCGGCCGATGGCCAGGTCCATCACATCATCGTTGCCGGCGACATACGTAAACCAGCTATCGGTCACGCGGCTGGCGATTTCATCCAACTCGGTGGTATGAAAAGAGGGAATCCAATTGTTGACGGTTTTGTTGAAATAATTTTTCGGATCATAATCGC
>CAYUVM010000555.1:0-3709 GCA_964447935.1 uncultured Cytophagia bacterium
TACATTCAACTCACGGCGACCTGGAAATTCAAAGGCAGCGTCTACGAAGAGGTTGCCTACTTTGGCGCGCGCCCGGACGGCACGGAGGGTTTCTGGTCGTTTACCTCGGACGGCAAACATTCCGAAGGCCGCGTCGCCGACGTCACCGACATTCATCCGCAAGCCATCGGTTTTGAAGCCGAAATGCCCGCGGGCCTGGCGCGCATGGCGTATTGGCCGGATGAAGATCAAGGCTTTCACTGGGCTGTCGAAGCCAAGAACAAGAAGGGCTGGAAACGTTTCACGCAGCACCATTATGTTGTTGCATAGTGCCATTAAAATTTATTAATCAGCGTGAATAAAGAGATTGTCATTTCGAGCGCAGCGAGAAATCTTTTGCCATAAAGATTCCTCGTCGCTTCGCTCCTCGGAATGACATCTTTACTCATTAAAAAAACGCTGATTGACGCCAAGCTTGCAAAATCAATCGGCTTATTTGCGGGTTTGCACGGCCGTGGCTGGTTGGGTTTTGGCGTTTAGCAAATTTTCATTTATATCAATACCGAACTGGCATGAAAAATTTTGTTCAGAATCTTTGCATTCTGGGGTTACTCCTCGGCTGTGGCACGCGGGAAGAATATCGCGCTGAAACCGCCGCGAATCTGGCAATGGCTCCGGAAGCCAACACCCGTGGCGGAAGCCTGCCATTTGCCCAAGCGGCTTTCGATCAAGCAGCGCCAGCGCCGCTACCGGAATCTCGCCTGCCCGGCCGGATGGTGATCAAAACCGCGACGCTCAATCTGGAAATTTCCATTTATGCGGAAGCATTCGCTCAAATTCAAAAAATCGCGGCGCAATATGGCGGCTATCTCATTTCCGCGTCGACGCAAACGCACGACAACAATATCCAATCCGGTAATTTAACGATTCGCATCGAGGCGAAAAATTTCGATGCGGCATTGCAGGATTTAAAAAAAATAGCGCGCCAAGTCGAGCAGGAAAGCGTGCAGGGCAACGACGTCACCGAAGAGTTTTATGATTTGACAGCGCGGCTGGAGAACAAACGCAAAGCCGAAAAGCGCTACCAGGAAATTCTCGCGACGGCGAAAAACACCAAAGATATTTTGGAAGTCGAACAGGCGCTCACCAACGTCCGCGAAGAAATCGAACGAATGGAAGGCCGCAAACGTTTTCTTGATGATCAGGTGTCGTTATCGACCATCAATGTGAGCCTGCACGAGCCGTATCCTTTAGTGGCTTCCGGCTCATCTGGGTTTCTGGCCAAAATGCGGCGCGGCGTGGAAGAGGGCCTCTCCGGTTTTTCGGATGTCCTCAGCGCGGGCATTACGCTGGTGATTGCCGGCATACCGATTTTTGTCATGCTCTTTTTGGTGATTTTGCTTTTCAAGAGGTATCGCCGGAGAACGAAAGCCGCGCAATTAGCCAAAGCCACGATGGCGGAGAAAAAAGAATAAAGCCTGAAGTCTGACTACACGCCGAGAGGTTGCATAATTTAGAAACTCGTTGCGCGCCAGTCGGATTTTGCCAATCCACGGAGAACCCCCAATATGTCACGCCTGCATTTTTGTGCCATCACTATACTCGCCATTGCAAATATCGGAAACGCCCAAACCCCAAAATCTTCTGCGGCGCAGAAAAGTGCCGGCCCCGAAACCGTTCGTCAGATTGCTCCGCCCAAAAATCCTTTGCCGGCTGAAGAGGCGTCGGCCAATATCACAAAATTTTCCTTCATCGTTTACGGCGATACCCGCGGCCGGCGCGACGGCAAAGAAATTCAATATGAACATTCGCTGATCGTCGAGTCCATGTTGCGTACGATTAAAAAAATGGATACCACGGCGTCTCCGATTCGTTTTGTTTTGCAGACCGGCGATGCAGTGGTGGATGGCCGCGAGGCTAAACAATGGAACGCGAGTTTTGTGGATTTGATCAATCGCCTAACCACGGAAGGCGGCGTGCCGTATTTTCTCGCCCCGGGGAATCATGATGTCACGTCTTCGGCCGAACTGAATAATCCCGGTCGCCAGGATGGCCTGCGCAATTATCTCGCCGCCATCGCGCAACTCATTCCCTCCGACGGCGCGGCGCGCCGGTTGACGGGATACCCGACCTACGCGTTTGGTTACGGCAATACGTTTGTCATTGCGTTTGATTCCAATATTGCGCTGGACGATACGCAATTTGAGTGGGTCAAAAGCCAGTTGGAAGGTCTTGATCGCAGGCGTTATGTGAATGTGATCGCGTATTGCCATCATCCGCCGTTTTCTTCGGGGCCGCATGGCGGCTCGCGTATTGAGCCGCAGGCCGCTGCGGTTCGTACGCGCTACATGCCGCTTTTTCGCCAGCATCAAGTCAAGGCTTTGTTTGCCGGGCACGAACATTTGTTTGAGCACTGGATCGAGCGTTACGAAAACGCCGGACAAAAACAGCGGCTGGATTTGATTGTCACCGGCGGCGGTGGCGCGCCGTTATATTGGTACTATGGCGAACCCGAATTGAGTGATTATGTCAATGCGAATAAAGCGAACAAAGTCCGGTTGGAACATCTCGTCAAACCCGGTTATGCGCGCGGCGACAATCCGTATCACTACACCATCGTGAAAGTTGATGGCGCGCAAATGAGCCTGGAAGTTATCGGCGTGGATTGGGGTAGTAATTACCAACCGTATACGAATTCTAAAACCGAATTGCGCGACGTGGAAGCGACGGCGCCAAAAGTCAAAGTCGAAACCATCGCCCCGCGTCCGGAAGATGTGGCGACGCTCGACGGCATCATCAAAGCATTCTATGAAACCATCAGCGGCCCGGCCGGAAAGCCGCGCGAGTGGGCGCGCGACCGCACACTGTACATTCCGGATGTGCGTTTCGTCTCCATGGACCAGCGCGACGGCAAGCCGCATGCAGAGATTATGGATCATCAGACTTATGTTGACCGCACCGACGGCTTCTTCGTGCGTGAGGGTTTTTTCGAGAATGAGATTCATCGTGTGACGAAATCGTTTGGCAACGTCACGCACGTCTTCAGCTCGTATGAAATGCGCGCGTCGCCGACGGGGCCGGTGACGGGCCGCGGCGTCAACAGCATTCAACTTTACAACGACGGCAAACGCTGGTGGATCATTTCCGCCGCGTGGGATGACGAGCGGATGGATAATCCGATACCGCCGGAGTTGTTGCCGAATTAAATCAACCATTTTTATTTTCACGAGGGTAATCATGCATAACCGCCGCCGCTCCAACTTTTTGTTGATGGGGTTTCTTTTTCTTATCATAAATCTCTGTTTCGCCGGTTCGACAAAATTTGATTTGGTCATTAAAAACGGCCGTCTCGTCGATGGCAGCGGCAACCCGTGGTTTTATGCCGATCTCGGCATTATCGCCGGAAAAATTGCAAAAATTGGCTGGATCGACACCAGTGAAGCCGCGCAGTGGCTCGAGGCAAAAGACTTGGTCGTCGCGCCCGGATTTATCGACGTGCATACGCATGTGGAAGGCGGCATCGCGCGTATTCCAACGGCGGATAATTTTATTCGAATGGGCGTGACGACGATTAGATCGGAATAGCACACGACTGAACTCCAGTCAAATCCTGTAATCTCGTATGCCGTCATCTTGATGAAAATGTGGGGGGGGGGGGGGGGGGGGGGGGGGGGTTGGGGGGTGGGGGGGGGGGGGGGGGGGGGGGGGGGGGGGGGGGGGGGGGGGGGGG
>CAYUVM010000556.1:0-3695 GCA_964447935.1 uncultured Cytophagia bacterium
CTGCGAGATGATACTGATCTTGCGCACGCCGCGTTTGATCTCGCCAAATTTCACCACGCCATCAATTTCACTGACAATGGCCGGTTCCTTCGGACGCCGCGCTTCAAACAACTCGGCAACGCGCGGCAGACCACCGGTGATATCGCGCGTCTTGGCGATTTCGCGCGGAATCTTAACCAATACGGTGCCACCCTTGACTTGCTCGCCATCTTGCACCAACAGGTAGGAACGGGTCGGCAAAATATAGCTGCTCAATTTCTTGCCGTTGGCATCGACGATCTGAATCTGCGGGTTGAGATTGCGCAAACGCGTATCAATAATGACACGCTGTTTCAGGCCGGTGGTTTCGTCCAGCTCTTCGCGCATCGTAAGGTTTTCTTTGATGTCGCTAAATTTCACATACCCATCGTGATTCGAGAGAATGCTCGCCGTGTACGGATCCCACTTGAACACCAATTGATTCGCCGGCACTCGGTCGCCTTCTTTGACCAGAATCGTTGCGCCATAAGGAATCACATATTGCGCGGTGATGCGGTTGTTCTCGTCGATCACTTTGAGCTTGCCGTTACGGCCGACCGCAATGACGGTGCCGTCCTCTTGCGTGATAAATTTCGTATTCTCGAAATTCACGCGGCCTTCAGTCTTCGCCTGCACCTGGGATTGCGCCGCAATACGCGAGGCGGTGCCACCGATGTGGAACGTGCGCAACGTCAACTGCGTGCCCGGCTCGCCAATTGATTGCGCGGCCATGACGCCGATGGCTTCGCCCTGATCGGCCATTTTCCCGGAAGCCAAATTGCGGCCATAGCAATTCGCGCAAATGCCGCGCTCGGCTTCACACGTCAGCACCGACCGAATATAAACCGTTTCAATGCCGGCCGCGGCAATGCGATCCGCCACTTCTTCTTCAATTAACTGGCCAGTTTCAATGATAATATCACCGGAGTCGGGATCATACACATCTTCCGCGACCACGCGGCCAAGAATGCGATCCCGCAACGGCTCGATAATTTCTTCGCCTTCTTTCAAATCGCCGATGCGCAAGCCGAGAATCGTGCCGCAATCCACCGACGAAACAATCATATCCTGCGCCACATCGACCAACCGGCGCGTCAAGTAACCGGCGTCCGCCGTCTTCAATGCGGTGTCAGCCAAACCTTTGCGCGCGCCGTGCGTAGAGATAAAATACTCCAACACCGACAGGCCTTCACGGAAGTTGGCGGTAATCGGGTTCTCGATGATTTCGCCCATCTGGCCAGTCATTTTCTTCTGCGGCTTCGCCATCAAACCGCGCATGCCGGCGAGCTGGCGAATCTGTTCTTTCGAACCGCGCGCGCCGGAATCGGCCATCATGAAAATCGGATTGAAACCTTGTCGATCATTTTTCAAACGATTGAACATCTTGTCCGCGACGTCGCTTGTGGTATGCGTCCAAATGTCGATGATCTTGTTGTAACGCTCGCCGTCGGTAATGACGCCCTTTTCGTATTGCGCTTGAATCGTTTGCGTTTTCTTAAAGGCATTATCGAGATAACTCTGCTTTTCTTCGGGAATAATAACGTCGCCGACGCCAACGGTGATGCCGGCGCGCATGGCGAAATTAAAACCAACGCCCTTCAACTCATCCAAAAACATCGCCGTGCGATAGTTGCCAAGCTGTTTGTAGATGCCGGCAACCAATTCTTCAAGGCGCTTCTTGGTGAGCAACTCATTAACAAAGCCGATTTCTTTCGGAATGATGCGATTGAAAATCACGCGCCCAACAGTCGTCTCGATCATCTTGCCATCGACCCGAACTTTGATGCGCGCATGCAAACCCATCTTGCCGTCGTTCCACGCAATATTGACTTCGTCGGGGTTCGCGAAAATCTTGCCTTCGCCAACGTCGCCGTTTTTAACTTTCGTCAAATAATAAATGCCCAATACCACGTCCTGGCTCGGAATCGCCAGCGGCCGGCCGCTGGCCGGCGAGAGAATGTTATGGCTGGACAACATCAACAGGCGCGCTTCAACCTGTGAATAATAGGACAACGGCACATGCACGGCCATTTGATCGCCGTCGAAATCCGCATTGAACGCGGCGCAAACCAGCGGATGAATCTGAATGGCTTTGCCTTCGATCAACAACGGCTGGAACGCTTGAATACCGAGACGGTGCAGTGTCGGCGCGCGGTTGAGCAACACCGGATGATCTTCAATAATCTCTTCTAAAATTTCCCAAACATTCGTGTCGCGGCGATCAACCAGTTTCTTCGCGCTCTTCACCGTTTTCGCGATACCGCGTTCGACCAGTTTGCGAATCACAAACGGTTTGAACAATTCCAGCGCCATTTCTTTCGGCAAACCGCATTGGTGCAATTTCAATTCGGGGCCGACGACAATCACCGAACGGCCGGAATAATCAATACGTTTGCCGAGCAAGTTTTGACGGAAACGGCCTTGCTTGCCGCGCAACATGTCGGAGAGCGATTTCAGCGGCCGATTGCCGTCACCGCGCACGGCTGCGGTCTTGCGGCCATTGTCAAACAACGCGTCCACCGCTTCCTGCAACATGCGCTTCTCATTGCGCAAAATCACTTCCGGCGCTTTGATCTCTTTGAGTTTCTTCAAACGATTGTTGCGGATGATCACGCGGCGGTACAGATCATTCAAATCCGAAGTCGCGAAACGGCCGCCTTCCAACGGCACCAAGGGGCGCAATTCCGGTGGAATCACCGGAATCACCGACATCACCATCCAGTCGGGGCGATTGCCGCTCTTTTTCAACGCCTCGATCACTTTCAACCGTTTGAGCGCATCAGCCTTGCGCTGGAACGAAGTTTCAACCTTGACCTGCGCGCGCAATTCCACGGAAAGCCGATCAACATCCGTAAGCCGCAACAACTCCAAAATCGCTTCGCCGCCAATTTTCGCGACGAAACGATTCGGGTCGTTCTCATCGCCTTCGGCTGCCTCCGGCATCTCGCTGGTGACTTTGAAATATTCTTCTTCGCTGATGCGGTCTTTAAATTTATAGCCGCTGTTGCCGGGTTGAATCACCACATAGGATTCATAATAGATAATGCGCTCCAAATCCTTGACGCCGATGCCCAACAAATAGCCGATTTTCGTCGGCAGCGACTTCCAATACCAAATGTGAATCACCGGCACCGCCAGGCTGATGTGGCCCATGCGCTCGCGCCGCACCGACTTAGTCGTTACCTCGACGCCGCAACGGTCGCAAACGATGCCTTTATAACGAATGCGTTTATATTTGCCGCAGTGGCATTCCCAGTCGCGGACCGGACCAAAAATCTTTTCACAAAACAGGCCGTCTTTCTCGGGTTTGAACGAACGATAGTTGATCGTTTCCGGCTTGGTCACTTCGCCGTGCGACCGTTCAAGAATTTTATCCGGTGAAGCCAACTTAATCGCAATCGAACCAAAATTCCGGCGCGCGGCAGGTTCGTGTTTGGCAAACATATTCATCATAGGCTTTATTGGAAAAATTTGATTCGCTACTATCGGCTTATGCAGCCGTTCAACTTCAAGCTCCCGTATCCGGATAAAACGCAAAACGCCATCCGTGCAGCGTGTTGCGCTTTTCCGTTTTGCCTCTTACGTTTTGCCATTTTCGTCGAGCAATTCGACGTCAAGGCCGAGGCCCTGT
The DNA here is from genome assembly GCA_964447935.1 of uncultured Cytophagia bacterium. Taxonomy (GTDB): domain Bacteria; phylum Zhuqueibacterota; class Zhuqueibacteria; order Zhuqueibacterales; family Zhuqueibacteraceae; genus Zhuqueibacter. The sequence continues at coordinate 3,650 of CAYUVM010000556.1, forward strand.
AATTCACGAATCAAATTTTTCCAATAAAGCCTATGATGAATATGTT
>CAYUVM010000557.1:0-3686 GCA_964447935.1 uncultured Cytophagia bacterium
TTGGCGATTGCAGAAAAGCTGAAACAAACGATGATCGTCAAACACCATGCTGCGGCCGTCGATCAGTATTTTCGCACCTTCGACACGATTTGCAGTGCCACGCAGGATCGCCAGGATGCCATCATTAAACTGGTAACCATGGTAAAACTTGACCTCATGCTCGTCATCGGCGGTTACAACAGCAGCAACACCACGCATCTCGCAGCCCTCGCCAATCAGTATACCAAAACGTATCACATTGATGACCCGTGCTGTCTTACCACCGTGGAGGTGATCCGCCACAAACCGTACGGCAGCCACGAGGAAATTGAATCACGCGATTGGCTGCCCGCCGGGCCGTTGAAAATCGGACTTACTGCCGGGGCATCGACGCCGAACAATAAAATCGGCGAGGCGGTTTCGCGTCTCGCCAGACTGCGCGGCCAGGAAGTCGACATGTGGTTGAACTAATTCAAAGCTTTTTCTCACCGTGAGGGGTGCTCTCCTCAATTTAACGAATGCAGCACCCCATTTTTTACGCCCTCTTCCCTGCTCAGAACACAGCATTGACCTCGGACTTTGCACTTCAGACCCAAGCATTTACCGCATTAACGCTTCTAACGCCTGTCGATCTTCGGGGTTGGTGATAATCACTAATGCATTGTCTGGCTTCAGCATATAACCTTCATCTGGTTTGTAAATCCAACTGGTTTGTGTTTTCAATCCAACCAAAATCGTGTTGTTATACCGCCACAGCTTTAGCTCCGAAAGTGGCCGCCCGACAAAACGTTTCGCCACGGGAATTTCCTCGAACCGCACGTTTTTTTCTTTATCCCGCAGCATCACATCCAAAAAAGAGACGACGGCCGGACGCAACATTTCCGCGCCCATCCGCAAACCGCCAATGTGATCCGGCGAAATCACGGCGTCGGCGCCGGCCTTTTTAATTTTATCGATATTGCGCGGCTCGTGACAGCGCACCACCACGCGAACCTGAGGGTTTAATTGTTTCACTGTCAGGCTAATGACGAGATTGCGGCTGTCATCACCGGTCGAAGCAAAGACGCCGGCGGCGCGCTCGATTCCGGCCTGCTGCAGCGTTGCTTCGTCCGTGGCGTCGCCCTTGATAAAAATTTCATCCGCAGCGTCTCCGCTCATCTCTTCGATCTTTTCACCGGCCATGTCGATGATAACGTGCGCCCGCTGCGTGGCGCGCAATTCATGCACCACGTGCATGCCGACGCGCCCCATGCCGCAAACAATGTAATGCCCTTGCAGCTTCTGAACGTTTTTTTCCATTTTCTTTCGCTTAAAAGTTTCGCGTAATTCGCCTTCCACCACCAGCGCCGTAAACATGGAAAGACAGTACGTCAACACCCCGATGCCGGTGAGGGCAATAAACATGGTAAAGACCCGGCCGCTCGGGCTGTGCGATAAATCGACAACTTCCCCGTAGCCAATCGTCGCTACGGTGATGAATGTCATATAAAAACAGTCCAGGAACGAATAACCGCCACGACCGATGAACCAATACCCGATGGTGCCGGTGGCCATGATCAATGCCAGCGTCACGCCGGCCCAGAGAAACCGTTTGATCACCAGAGAAGTCCTCATGTTCACATTTTGCGCGCTGTATGTTGACAAGATAAATGTTTGCAATATAACAAACGCCGGCTTATGAAGCAAGCAGAGCCTGTTTTATAAAAGGTTTGCTTTTCACCGGAGATCGTCAAGTTGATGCGTGCGACGTATGTAATGAAAGATGGGTGGTGTTTAAAGGCAGGGCATGAGAAGTGAAGTCTGATTAGCGCAATGCGCTGTTGCTAGATTATAAAAACGGCGAGCGCGAGCCGGGCTTCGCAAAACTCACTTTGTCCGCTCCATTTTGCCAATCAAATCTCCTTTTTGATGGCGCTCTTTTTGGGTACGAATATACTCGGAAACCACCTCAATATCTTTATTCCGCAATGACAGCACACCGTAGCCGGCCTCCCACTCCAGCGTGATATTGAGCGACAATTTATTGATTATCTCGGCAGCAGAAGCTTTTAGGGTATCGGCGACGATGTCAACCCGATGCGACGGTTGCAGGCTGAGGAGCAGATGCACATGATCTTCGGTGCCGCCGATTTCATGCAATTCGCAGCGCCATTCGGCGCAGACTTGCCGGAGGTGATTGAATAACAGGCGTTGAATCGGTGCAGTGAAGGCAGGGGCGCGATCCTTTGTGGCTATCACAAGATGGAAAACGATTTCGTGAAAAATGTCGGGCATGCTCATCCGCTCACGCAAGGTTTTCTATAGCAGCGCCTTCCGGCTGTTGGCTTGATTTATTTTCACCGCCAGTTGCAGGACTTTGGACTTCGGACTTCTCGCCCTCCTCATCGACAATCTGCAATCCCTTGGCGGCGAGCATTTTGCGAAAAGCCGGGGCTTTATCTTCCGGCACCCGCAAACGTATCCGTTGCCACGCGTGTTTGGTTAAAATCGTAATGATGCCAGTCGTTTTATTGCGGCGGGCTTGCAGAACCTCCGGCCAGCGGGCCAAAAAAGCGTTGGTCATAATTCCGCGCTCATTCACTTTCACGGCGGGCCGGGCAATGAGCCAGTATTCAACCAGCAGGAACAGCAATAAAAAACTCACATGAAATTTTAACACCAGACCGCCCACACCGACGACAAACCAAACGCCCGCGGTAATGTGATAGGCCCGGGCATGCTTTTTCTGCCAGAAAGGATGGCCGGTGACTTTTTCAAACAGCCATCGCAACCGAATGGCCACAAAATAACAATACCCCAGAAAGAGTATCCAGCAAAGATACTCCAGCAGCATCATCATTTTTCTCCATCCATTTGCAAATTCCAACGCTCAACGTCAAGCGTCAAACCTTCGATTCGTTTAACCACAACTTTTTCGCCAAGCGCCAATTTCTCCGCGGCGCGGGCCTGCCATAATTCCCCATGGATTTTGACGAGATAATCATTCCGCTGCACGCGTTCCACAATTCCCATGGCGCCGACCATGCCTTCCATGCCGGTTTGCGGCCGGTGGAGAAGCGACTTCATAATCAGCATAGCCAACGCGAAGTTGCACAGGGTAAAAAGCGTGCCAACCGTGATTTTAAGCGGCCAACTTATTTTCCATTCCAGCAGGCGTTCAAAAATCAGATACAAAATTACATCATCGAACATCAGCGCCAATGTAAGCGCCACCAGGATGGCAATAAAAATGAGCAGAGACCATCGCGACGAGGTCACCATATCTCATCCTTTAACACTGCCGAGGGTCAAACCCGAAATCAGCCAGCGGCTGAGAAAAAGAAACAGCGCTACCACGGGAATGCAAACGATAACGGCGCCAGCGGCGTACAGTCCCCATTCCGTGTCAAAATTCGACTGAAATTGTTTGAGGCCGAGCGGCAATGTGTAGAGCCGCTTGTCAATGATAATCACCGCGGCCACCAGATACTCGCTCCACGCGGACATGAAACTGAATAACGCCGTGATCACGAGCGCCGGCGCGGCCAGCGGCAGGACGATTTGATAAAAAATTTTAAACTTGCTGCATCCGTCAATGGAAGCCGCTTCTTCGAGGCTATAAGGAATCGTATCGTAGTAGCCTTTCATCTGCCAAATGCAAAACGGCAGCGCCGTCGCCGAATAGGCAATCACCAAACCGAGAAAGGTATCGTAAACTTTCAGCTTGA
>CAYUVM010000558.1:0-3684 GCA_964447935.1 uncultured Cytophagia bacterium
TGCCGGGGCAGTATGAATATGAACTCGATGCGATGGCAAAATTTATTTACTATCGCCACGGCGCACAGGGTGAAGCTTACTATTCGCTCATTGCCAGCGCGACGAATGCATGGTATCCGCATTACAATGCCGGCAAACGCCAAATGCAGGACGGCGATTTTCTGCTGATGGATTTCGCGCCGGATTATGGCTATTACATGAGCGACGTGACGCGCATGTGGCCGGTAAATGGCAAATTCAACACCTGGCAGCGCGAGTTGTATGATTTTTATCTCGGTTGCTATCAAGCGATTCTCCAGGCGATTCGCCCGCAGGTAACGGCAGCAGCGATCAAGCAGGACGCAGTAAAAGTCATGGACGATTTATTGAAACAAACGAAATTTTCCAAACCGCATCATGAAAAAGCGGCGCGCGAGTTTGTGGAATCTTATCGTGTTGCGGCGAATAATCCGGAAACCACAATGGGCCATTGGGTGGGAATGGCCACGCATGATGTCGGCACTTACACCGGCCCGCTGAAACCCGGCATGGTTTTTACCATTGAGCCGGCGCTCCGCGTACCCGAAGAAAAAATTTATATCCGCCTCGAAGATGCCATCGTCATCACTGAGACCGGCAAAGAAATTATGTCGGAGTTTGTTCCGATGGAGCGCCGCGCTATTGAAAAAATTATGTTGGAAAAGGGAATTTTAGAAATGCATGCACCGGCGCCATTTTCAGCAAGCAATTGATGCGTTGTGATCGTGCCGGCTTCAAGTGAAAGCAAAATTCGTTTATGAACCCTTGGCGTAGCTTGCGCCATCTTCCTCGGGCGGTGTGGATTTTATCGTTCGTAACATTGATCAACCGCGCGGGCATGATGGCCTTGCCGTTTTTGGTGCTTTATCTCACGAAGAATTTGGATTATGCGGCGACTACGGCGGGTCTCGTCATCTCAGTTTATGGCTTTGGCGCACTGATCTTCGCACCCATTTCGGGAAAACTCAGTGATCGCTTCGGGCCGTTTCGTTTGATGCAATACTCTCTGTTGGCGTCCGGAGTGATCTTGCTATGTTTTCCATTGGCCGCCAAACTGGAAGTCATTCTTTTACTTACTTTGCTTTGGGCGATCATTAGCGAAGCCTTTCGCCCGGCAAGCCTGTCGGCAATAACGGGCATCGTCCCGCCCGAACAACGCAAAATCGCGTATGCGTTGAATCGTCTGGCGATCAATCTCGGGATGAGCATCGGTCCGGCCGCTGGGGGGTTTTTAATTCTGATTTCTTATCCAATGCTGTTTTGGGTCGATGGCGCAACTTCCTTGCTGGCCGGTGTCGTGCTGGCGTTTGCGCTCAGAAAAGACCAAAAGTTTTTAGCAGCAATTACACAACTTCAAACTGAGGTTGCATGGTCGCAAACGACGGCAAAGGCTTCACCGCGAACGGCGTTGGCTGACAAGCGCTTATTCTTTTTTCTCCTTGCGATTATCCCGGTGATCATTGTTTTTTTTCAACACGAGTCAACTTTGCCGTTGTTTCTTGTCAGCGATTTGCAATTGCCGGAATCGACATACGGCATACTTTTTTCGGTTAACACGATCCTGATTGTTTTAACCGAAGTGCCGCTGAACCTCGCGATGGCCCATTGGTCCCACCGCCATACGCTGACGTTAGGCGCCCTCCTGTTTGGCGTCGGATTTGGGGCGAATATTTTCGCGACCGGATTATTTAGTGCGGCGCTTTCCGTTATCATCTGGACGGTGGGTGAGATGATCTTTCTACCTGGCGCCGTGGCCTATATGGCCGAAGTCGCGCCCGCCGGACGCCGCGGCGAATATATGGGTTTGTATCAAATGACATTCAGCCTCGGTTTTACTCTAAGCGGCTGGATCGGAACAGCATTGTTTCAACACGCCGGCTCCGTCGCGTTGTGGGCGATGATGTTTCTGGCGGGTTGCGTTTCCGCCGCCGCACTTTGGCGAATTGACAGAAAAAAATCTACGCCGTAAAACGGTTGCATTTCTCCCGAACATTTTATATTTTTAAATTTGGAAAAAGTGAAAAACGATGTCGGACTTACGTTCGACAATTCTCGTCGCAGCAAATTTCGTATGCGCAAATCTGAATTCGCCTTTTATTTGAGGAAATCAATCATGAGCATGCAGGATATCAAAATTGTTCGCATCGAAAAGCCTGAGGCGATGAATTTTATTCTCGGGCAATCGCATTTCATCAAAACGGTGGAAGACATTCATGAAACTTTGGTTGGCGCGGTGCCGGGGATAAAATTTGGCGTCGCCTTTTGCGAGGCCAGTGGCCCGCGGCTCGTGCGTTGGAGCGGCACTGATCAGGAATGTATCGAACTAGCCAAGAAGAATGCTCAGGCCATCGGCGCTGGCCACAGCTTCATTATTTTTCTCGGCAATGTATTTCCAATTAATGTTCTTAACGCGGTGCAAAGCGTCCCGGAAGTTTGCCGGGTTTATTGCGCCACCGCCAACCCCGTGGAGGTTCTGCTCGCCGAAACCGCGCAGGGCCGCGGCATCATTGGCGTAATCGACGGCGGCAGCCCACTTGGCATCGAAGGCGAAAAAGAAATCGCCGAACGCAAAGCCATGTTGCGGAAGTTTGGCTACAAAATGTAAGCGCGCCACCTATTCAATTTTACGGTCTCACCTTTTTCTCTTTTTTGGTTCTGATGCCTGAACTTCCCGAAGTCGAAACCATCCGGCGGGGATTGGAACGCGTCCTGATCGGCCAAACCATTCGCCAGGTTAAAATTCGAGAAACGCGTTTTCGCCAGCCCATTAATGGGGCACGTTTAAAAAGGCTGATTGCCGGCCAGCAGGTTGCAGCGTTGCATCGGCGCGCCAAGTATCTTTTGTGTGAATTGAAAAATCGCGCCCATCTCGTGATTCATCTCGGCATGAGCGGGCGGCTGCTCTATTGCAAAAAAAGTATGCCTTTGCAAAAACACGATCACATTCAATTTAGTTTCACCAACGGCCACGAACTACGTTTCTACGACCCCCGCCGCTTTGGAATGGTTGACGCCGTTCTGCCCGGAGAGCTGTCCGATTATTTTCATTTTCGCAGCCTTGGCCCCGAGCCGTTATCGCGGCAATTCACTGCGGCTTATTTAGCGCAACGTGCGAAAAAGCTTGCGCGTCCGGTTAAAAATTTTTTGATGGACGGTGCGGTGGTGGTTGGCGTCGGCAATATTTATGCGAGCGAATCTTTGTTTCGCGCCGGCATTCACCCCCAAAAAGCGAGCGGCAAGCTTAGTTCATCCGAATGGGAAAAATTAGTGCGGGCCGTTCGCGCGACGCTCAAGCGCGCTATTAAACGAGGCGGCACCACCTTCAACGATTTTCACAACAGCGACGGTGGAATGGGATATTTTCAGCAAGAGTTGATGGTGTATGATCGCGCCGGCGAACCATGCCGTGCCTGCGATCGTAAAATTCGCCGTATAGTGCAGGCCGGCCGCAGCAGTTTCTATTGCCCGCGTTGCCAGAAGAATTAATATTCCGAATTGGGTTAGGCAAAAAATCCCCTGCGTCGTAATGCCGTCCGACACAAAAACCGTAATAATTCTAAAATAGTGCCAAATTATTTGGGCATAAAAGTTATTGCATTTTTTCAACACGCCTAACTTGACAATGTTATCTTAAAACTAGAGGACAAACGTCCAACGAGGACAAAA
>CAYUVM010000559.1:0-3667 GCA_964447935.1 uncultured Cytophagia bacterium
TCCGTAGACCGCAACTTCCATATGCTTGTTCAAACTCTGACTCCACCACGAGTGAATTTCACGATTCATACCTGCCTCCGTGAGAGAATTGAATTTCCAATTTACTGTTTACTCAAACCCGCTAAGGTTTAACGCGATTCCGCTGCTTTAAATATAAATAAAGAAGAGCGCGCGTCCAAGAGAATTTTGCGGGAGAAGCCGTTTGCAACTTTGCCTAAAATTTTGTATAGTGGGTCTGGCCGCTGGCAACCGGTTGCCGGGCGCTGGCGGCTGATTTTAAAATCATTTCCATTTTGCTCATCTAAAAATGACTCGCAATGAACACGAAGCCGGCTCCGCAGAATCCCCTTCCCATTCCGTTAGCTGAGTTGCGCCGTAATTTGCTGGCGACGCTGGCGCAATTCCACCCTTTCGTTTTAGAACCGTTGTTAAATCAACTCGAGACGATCATTGCCGAGTTTATGGCGGACGCTCGCGATAACGTAACACCTGCCGAGTTGGAGCAACTCGAACAGCGTTACATTGAAACCGTCTGGAGCACGGCGCTGCGGTTGCCGCCGGAATATCGCGCCCAGGAAGCTTATCCACAGGCCAGCTTGACGCAAGTGGCAAAGCATTTTACCGAACGTTTGTGCGCCGATCTGCATGCCGCTTTCAGGCGCGTAAAAATCAAATGTTCGTTAACCGCCATGGAAAAACACGAAGCGCTGGCCGGCATGTTGCGCACGCGTTATCTCGACGCGCGTTTGAAAAAATTTTTCATGAGTGGCGAAGTCAAAACGCTGGACGATGTGACGTTTCAAGGCAAGGGTTTTCGCTCGATGGGACAGGAGGCGATTTATGCAGCCGCATTGCGGTTAAAGCGAGGCGCGGCTTTCATGCAAGGCGAAAAATATTCCGGTGATTACGTTGCACCGATGATTCGCGATCTCGGGCTCGCGCTGGCGATGGGGCAACAACCGTTTGATGTGATGACGGCGCAGATGGGTAAAATCGGCAGGCCGACGGATGGAAAAGATTTGCACCTCGGCGATTTCGCTTGTGGCATCCTCCCTCCTGCCGCGCCGATTACACTCAGCACCGGCTCGGCCTGCGGCATCGGCTTTGCGCTGAAAGGCGCAGCGCAAGTGATGATCAGTTGTCTCGGCGAAGGCGGCACCTCCTCGGGCGAATGGCATGAAGTCGTCAATTTCGCCGCGGTGCAGAAAATGCCGATTGTGTTTATCGTGCAAAACAATCAAACCGCGCTCTCGACGCCGGTGCCGGAACAATGTGCCGCTTTCAATTTCGCGCAAAAGGCGGTGGGTTATGGCATGCGGGCGATTACGATTGACGGCACGGATCCCGAAGAAATCTTTGCGGCAGTCACCGAAGCTGCCGAGGCCTGTCGCGCCGGTAACGGGCCGGTGCTCATTGAACTGATCGCCATGCGAATGTGCGGCCATGCGCATCATGATGACATGCTCTATTTCGGCAAAGAGCCGGATCAATTTTTAGAATATGTCGCGCCGGAAAAAACCGTTGGCGGCTATGTTGATGCGGAAAAATATGCGTATTGGTTTCAGAAAGATCCAATCAAAATTTACCGGCAGAAATTAATCGAAGCGCATATTCTTGACGACGCCGGCTGGAAAAAGATGGTCGCCGCAGTTGAAGCCGAAATTGAGATGGCCGCGCAACAAGTGAGTGCGGCGCCGTGGCCCAAGCCAGAACTCGCCGGGCATCCGGTGGTGGCCGGCGGCCCATGGCAAAAACAACAAGACTTGTTAGAAAATCAAAACTTTATTTTCCCCGCGCCCAAAGCCTGGAAACCCAACGAGGTCTCCGGCGTCGAATTCGATGCCAGCGGCAAAACCTTTTGGCAGGCAATTGTCGAAGCGTTGGTGGAAGAAATGCGGCGTGATTCGAACACGTTTATGCTCGGCGAAGATATTGGCGGAAATTACGGCAATGCTTTTGTCATTCTCAAATCCATGTTGGAGGAATTTGGCGAGCGCATGCTCAACACGCCGCTGGCGGAAGGCGCGATTATCGCGTGCGCTACTGGCGCGGCGCTGATCGGAAAACGCCCGATTGCCGAGATTCAATTCAATGATTTTATCGCGAGCGGATTCAATCAACTGGTGAACAACGCCGCTAAAATTTATTATCGCTGGGGCCATTCTGTGCCGCTGACGATTCGCCTGCCGTGGGGCGGCTTGCGCAATGCCGGGCCCTATCATTCGCAAAACACCGAGCCGTGGTTTTACCGCACGCCGGGCTTGAAAATCGTTTGCCCCTCGACGCCGCGCGAAGCGAAAGGATTATTAAAAGCCGCGATTCGTGACGACAATCCGGTTTTGTTTTTAGAACATATCGCGCTTTACCGTCTGGCCTCAATTAAACAACAGTTGCCGGAAGCGGCTAATAATTTTCTTACGCCGATTGGAACGGCGCATCTCAAGCGCGAGGGTAGTGATTTAACCATGATCACATACGGCGCGTATGTCCATCGCTGTCTCGCGGCCGCGCAAAAGTTGCAAGAGCAGGACGGCATTTCCTGTCAAGTGCTCGATCTTCGTTCGCTCCTGCCGCTGGATAAAGCCGCGATTCTTGCTTGCGCGCGCACCACCGGGAAAATTTTGATCGTGCAGGAAGATTCCAAAACCGGCAGCATCGGCCAATCGATTGCATCGATCATTGCCGAAGAAGCGTTTGCATATCTCGACGCCCCGGTTCGTGTACTTGGGGCGCTCGATACACCGGTGCCGTACAGTCCGCCGCTGGAGGAATTTTTTCTGGTGGGCCAGAAGCAGATTGAGGACGTCGCGAAGAAGCTGGCAATATATTAAAATTTAGAATAAAAGGTCAACTCAATTCTTTGCTTTTGCCAGCAGTTCTTGAAAGCGCCCTTCGGTGCGAATGGACGCGAAATCCGTGTCGGTCTCCAAATGCTCACGTTTGGCAAAACCTTCCTCAATCGAACGCGAGATGGCTTCCAATGCTTTTTCTTTTTGGCCGACGCGCACATAAGCGCAGGCCAGATTGTATAATGCCAAGCCGCGTGTGTTGGCGCCGGGCGGAATTCCCATCTCGAGAGCTTTCTCATAATTTTTAGCCGCCTCTTCGTTGCGGTTGGTGTGCAATTGCGCATAGGCAAGTTGGCCATAAATGTTGCTGTTTTGCATGCCGCCCGCCAGCGCGCGCTCGAGAAATTTTACTGCTTCCTCCCAACGTTGCTGCGAAGCATGCACTTGACCAATACCAGCAAATATGCGCGGATCAGTGGCGCCCAGCGTTGTCGCGCGTTCCAAAGCAGCCAATGCGTCGTCGAAACGCCGCAATTGTTGCAGCGCGCGGCCATATTGCAAATGCGCTTCGGTGTCGTTGGGATGTTCGGCAATCCATTTCGCCAGCAGATCCGCCGATGCTTGCGGCCGGCCCCAGTAATTCGCCGCCACGATCTCCCGCGCCGGTGAGGGCGACCACGCCGGTTGCGGCACCGGCTCAAGATGCGATTGCCAAAACGCGAGAGTTTGCTGAATGACGCGTCGCGCGTCATCATTGTAGCTAAAAGCATCGAAGGCATGTGGCAAGCGACTCTCAAAAGCGAGCGTCCATGGAGCATTGGTTACGATCACGCGCTGCCAGAGCGAAGTGAGTTGCGGCACCATGCCAGGCGCGTCCC
>CAYUVM010000560.1:0-3645 GCA_964447935.1 uncultured Cytophagia bacterium
CTATTTACGGCGCCACTTCCGACACCGACTGGATTCGCCACGATTTTGGCGATCCGCTGATCGATGAAATACGCTGGTCGCAGGATGGCGAAGAGAAGTATCGACTCACGATTGATTTGAACCAGCAACAGCAATGGGGCTATCGCGCTTACTATGATGAAAACAATCTTATTCTCGAAATAAAAAAATCACCGCTCACCGAGAAATCGCGCAAGCACCCGTTACGGGATTTGACGATTTGCGTCGACCCCGGCCACGGCCCGGAGCCGAATGCCATCGGGCCGTCCGGTTTCTTTGAAAAAGATGCGACGTTTCTTTTGGCCGAAATGGTGGCGAAAAAGCTGGAAGCGCGCGGCAGCAACGTCGTACTCACCCGGCAAACGGCGGAAGAAGGCATCACCCTCGCGACGCGCACGAAATTAGCTGAAGTCGCCGGCGCCGATATTTTTGTGAGCCTGCATTACAACGCGCTGCCGGACGGCGTCAATCCCGACAAAAACCGCGGCAGCAGCGTGTATTATTTTCATCCGCAAAGCTACCCGCTGGCGCAAAGCCTTCTGCGACATTTATTGCGCGAATTGAAATTGCCGAATTTCGGATTGTTTTATGACAATCTCTCCGTCTGCCGGGTCACGAGCATGCCCTCGGTGCTTCTCGAGCCGGCGTTTATCATGCATCCCCTCGAAGAAGCGTTGATTCTCGATCCCACGTTCCGCGATAAAACCGCTACGGCGATTGTGGCGGGTCTTGAAGAATTTGTTAAAAATGCGGCAGAGAAAGAAAAAATCCGTAAATAAGCGGGAATTGAATTTCGCGAGAGAAAATGAACTACAATTATTGCCCGTCGTGCGGCGGCCGTTTGCATTTGCGTTTTACCGAAGGCCGTGATCGCTTGGTCTGCGAGCGTTGTGGTTTTATTTTTTATCAGAACCCCGTTCCGGCTGTCGCCGTCATTCTCTTGCAGCAGTCACAGGTTCTTTTGGTAAAAAGAAAATTTGCGCCGCATGCCGGCGATTGGAGTTTGCCCGCGGGATTTATCGAGTGGGGCGAAGGTCCGGAGGAAACCGCAGTTCGTGAGTTAAAAGAAGAAACCGGCTTCGACATCGCGGTGCGCGGCATTTATGGCGTTTATCGCGGGCAAGAACGGACCGAGCATGAAGTGGTGTTGGTGGTTTATCAAGGCGAAATTACCGGCGGGAATTTACAGCCGGGCGATGATGCGCTCGAAGCGGAGTGGTTTGAGTTGAAGAAGCTACCGGAGAATATCGCGTTTCGTATCCACCGCAGCATTCTGGCTGAATTGTCCAACCCAAAAGAGTAAATGCAAGTAACCGGTTCGGTCAAATCAAAAAATTAGCCCGCGAAATTTTTTACTCTATTTCAAAGCAAGTTCTATTTTCGTGAGCGATAAATTAATGATGCTCAACTTTGATTTTCTGCGGGTGCTCTGAGGCTGCAATGATGTCCAACGAAATCCTGCCCAATAAACGATCTTGCGCGGTTTTCACTTCGATACGCCACTCGCCGGGCGAGACATTTTTTTTGAAACTATAACAACGCCAACCGCCATCGCGGCCGGGCCGGTCAATGAAATTGCGGTACGGCCGCGGATCGGTGGCGACCCAATCGCCTGCGGCATTTTTTTTCTGCCAAACATGCAAAATAGATTCCCGGATTCCCGTTGGTGAGAAAACTGCGGTGAAACAGTAGATCGTGTCGCCGGTCACATAGGCAAAATTACGGTCGTCGTTTTTCCAGATTTGCCACCAGCGCGGCTGGCTGTAACGGGTTTCATAAATATTTTCGCCGGCGGGATTTTTGCCAACTTTGCGGACGCTGCGATAGATTTTACCGTCCTGCAAAGCCAGCGGCACGGGCGGCATCCAATTTTGAAAATAGAAAAACACCAACGCCAAAAAAATTACCACCGGCGGCCACGCCATATCTGCCAACTCGCGGCGCGCCTGAATAATACCGCCGTGATAAATCACCGCGACAATCAAGCTGGTGATCAGAAAGCTCAATAAGCCGCTGGAAAGAAACATCGCGGCATTCGCGGTTTTGGTCATCACCGGCAGGAAGAACGTGAGAAAAGCGAAACAGCAGAAGAAGTAGATTGCGCACAGCAGCTTTAAGTTGCGCAAGCGCTCGGCAAAAAATTCGTTGGCCAGCAGCAGCGCAACGAGCAGCCCGATAAACAGGTATGATTTTCCGACCGCCGCACTCTTAAAATAAAAAACCACGTAACTTGACAGCAGTCCGCCGAGAAAAAATTGCGTTGCGCCGCTGATCCAGTGCAAATGGCTCACGATCCAGATATTTCGAATTCGCCCGCGTTGCACCATACCGATGATCGCGATGAGAACGCCCGCCCCGATGGTGTAGCTCAGTAAAATGAAATTATCGAGCCGCGAATCAATACGCGTCAGCGTCAAACTATCCCAGATGAAACCAATGACAAATGCCGCCAGCGGAAAATACTTTTCATGACGTTGATAAAATTGCTCGGCATGTTGTTTCTTTTGTTGAAGAAGCACCTGCCCTTTCTGCTTGGCGGTGGTGTAGGTCTGCCGATAGCCGTGCGTTTTTTGACGGAGTATTTCGAGCGGTTTGCGCAATTTTCCTCATCTCCGGAATACGGTGAAGTCCGGCTGGCGCTGCAAGACGCAGCTAAATTAGTGAATCTTCGCGCGCAAGCCGGACTTCGCAAACATTATTTCATCAATACGAGACGCTTCGTCTCAACGAAACCTTCGCCTTCTAAACGATACAGGTAAACACCACTCGGTAAATTGGCGGCGTTCCAGGCGATGTTATGTTTACCGGCCTCGCGTTTTTCTTGCAAAAGCGTGGCCACTTCTTCTCCCAGCGCATTAAAAACTTTCAGTGTGATTTCACTAGCTTTGGGCAGAGAAAATTCAATCGTCGTGCTCGGATTGAATGGATTAGGATAATTTTGCGCGAGAATAAATGAGGACGGCGCCAATTCAATGGTTTGCCGAACGCCGGTGGTCGGGAAGCTCACATACGCGCGAATGAGATAAATGAAAACGTTGCCTTGGCCATCACTGCGATAATACCAATTACGCGTGGCCCCGCCGCCTGGATTGTTTAGATAAGTGAAGCTATGATAGTCAACATCGCTGGGATGCGAAGTCAGCAACACGCCGGGAGTGGTCGTTGCTGTTCCAACAATAAAGGCGACGGCAAAAGGCTGATCCGTGCTGATATTAAAAGAACGGAGATCCATTTTACGCCAGCCTGGATAAGGTATGGGATATGGATATAGGCCTTGCGGATCGATCACGGGCGGGGTCGTATCCGTCACTGCGGTGATCGGATAAGCCAAACGGGTTCCCAGCGGCGTCGGCCGAATGTTGCCGGTGAATCGCCAAACGCCTCCGATGATCGAACCTGTGCGGCGGAGCGCGACCCGAATCGAATCAAGTCTGCCCCCCGCCACCGCGGAGAAATTGACGCACACGGTGTCGTTGGCTGAAAGAGGCAAGAGACCTTGGGGCTCGGTTTCATCCCATTTTAATTCCACGGGTTTAACGATGCCGGAAGCCTGATAAGAATAACTATTCGCCGCGCTTTGACTGGTATTGGTTACCACGAAATGTATTTCGCTGTAAGTGGTGCCGT
>CAYUVM010000561.1:0-3643 GCA_964447935.1 uncultured Cytophagia bacterium
TTATGAATTGCTGGCTCTCCGCAGCGAAGGTTTTGCCGAGAGGTTGAACACCGCCTTCACGCATTTTGCGCGCGGTCTCGAGATGTATCGTTTACAAGAATGGCAAAAAGCCCTCACCGAATTTCGCCGCGTGTTGGATTTTAAGCCCGACGACGGCCCGGCCAAGGAATTTTTGCGCCGCTCCGATATTTTTATGCAATCACCGCGCCCGCCGGATTGGGACGGCGTATTCGAGATGCGGACGAAATGACCCTTCGGCTTCGCAGCTCAGGGTGACGCTAATAAATTATAGTCACGGTGAGCGAAGTCGAACCGTTTTATAAATGAATATAGCCAAACAACTGCAAGCCGATCGCATTCAGCGCATCCTGCTCAGCCGTCTGCGCTTTATGGGCGACGTGATTTTGACCACGCCGCTCATTCGCCAACTCAAAAAAACATTTCCCGCGGCTCGACTGAATTATTTAACGCAGGATACTTTTGCGCCATTGCTGTTGCACAATCCTAATCTCGACGAAGTTATTTCCCTTCCGCCGCACAGCAGCCTCATGGCGCAGGCGCGTTTTTACCGGCAATTACGGCAACGGCGGTTTGATCTCGCCATTGACCTGTTTGGCAATCCGCGCACGGCGCTGATGACTTGGGCGACCGGAGCTAAGATTCGTGTTGGCGGCGATTTTCGCGGGCGCGGCAAATTGTACAATGTGCGCGTGCCTGCGCCGCCGGTCGAGCCGAATGCCATCGATTTTCACTGGCGCAGCCTCACCGCACTCGGCATCGAAAAAGGCGATGATCGAACAGAGATTTTTATGGCGCCCGCTGAAAAAAAATGGGCGCGTGACTGCCTGAATGGATTCAAGATTGATCTCTCACGTCCGGTTGTCGGCTTACATCCCGGCGCCACCTGGGCGAACAAACGCTGGCCCGAAAAATATTTTGCCGAACTGGCGCTACAACTATTTAAAAAAGACATTCAGATTATAATTTCTCAAGGCCCGGGCGAAGAAGCTATCGCGCAAGAAGTGATTTGGCGAATCTCAGCACAACAACGTGATGCTACGATTGTTTTGCTGCCGGTGCTGTCGTTGCGTCAGCTTGCCGGCGTGCAACAGCAAATGCGCGTGTTCGTTTCCAATGATTGCGGCGTCATGCATCTCGCGGTTGCGGTCGGCACGCCGACCATTGGCCTGTTCGGCCCGAGCCAACCACCTATCTGGTTTCCGTATGATCAAGCCGCCGGTCATCTCGCGTTGTGGCAGCCCATCGAATGCCGGCCCTGTCACCAAAATTTTTGTCCACTCGGCCATCTCGATTGCCAAAATAAATTGGAGCCGGAGCGCGTTTTCGCCGCAGTGATGGAAAGATTGCCGGTCAAGCGCATTGATGAGGCGTTGGCCTGATGGCCGTGGGCACAAAGATTTTTACCATTGGACATGGGGCTTTGCAGCTTGCAGAATTTTTGCAGCGTTTGCAAGCACATCATATTCGTGCACTCACGGATGTGCGGCGATTTCCAGCCTCCAAACGGCATCCGCATTTTTCACGGGTAGCTTTGAACAGCGCTTTGGATCAATGCAAGATTAATTACCACTGGCTTGGTGAAAAACTCGGCGGCTATCGCACCGATGGTTATGAAACCTATGCCGCAACTGCTGCCTTCCGAGATGGCTGTAAGGAACTGCTACAACTCGCTCAACAGCAGCCGACGGCTTTCATGTGTGCGGAGTTGGATTATCGCGCCTGTCATCGCCGTTTTATCGCCGAATATTTGCAACCGCAAGGCGTCGAAATTTGGCACATCGACAAAAACGGTGAATTGCTCTCCCATGCTGTTGCTGAATCCGGCATGACGCTGCAAATCCCATTTGGGAATTAACATTAGCCAGCAAGCAATTGCCACCGTGATGAAACTCAGAATATAAATCGGTGAGAATCCGCGTTATCCGCGTGCAAAAGCTTTTTGCTTTAATTTGATTTAAACTTTAGCCAACTAACGGGCCTTATTTCACCAATGCAATCTTCACCGGCGCGAATCATCGTGGTCAGCGTCATCATCGTTGTGGTGTTGGCGGTATTTTATGCCAGCAGTTGGTTTTTTCTCAATCGCTTGAACCGCACGTTAGACGAAGAACTTGAAAGCCGGCTCAATGCCATTGCCGGCTTGGTGGCGCGGCAGGTGCAAACGACCGTGTTTCCTGATTTGGTATCCGGGGTGCAAAGCTTGACGGCAAAATCTTACATCGATCCGCTCATTGATAACTTGCCGCGCGAAGTGAATGTGCAAAATATTTTTTTGATCGACCGCCGCTTGCAAACGCTGAAATCCAATAGTGATCTTTTTTTGCCTGGCGAAGAAATTGCTTATCTGCGCGGGGACAGCCTGGAAATGCACCGTGCGTGGGCTGGAGAGGTGGCCAGTTCGCCGCTGCGCACGTTGACGGGCAATCGCTTCAAAGCCGCGTATGCGCCGGTGCGCGATAGCCGCGGTGAAATCGTTTGTCTGGTCGTCGTTGAAGCGAGCGCGGATTTTTTGAATCTGCTGCAACCGGCCGAACGCCAACTTGTGATCGGCGGCATGGTCGGCGCCGTTGTGGTCATTGTATTCGTCTTTTTTTTGTATAAAACAATTTTGGATTTCTTGCGCACGCAGGAGAATTTGCGCCGCTCCGAAAAGCTGGCGACAATGGGTCAGATGGCTGCGACTGTCGCGCATGAGATTCGCAATCCGCTCGGCATCATCAAAAGCACGGCGTATGTCTTGCGCCAACGCTACGAAAATGCCGCCGCCCCGGATGAGTTGTTTGAGTTTATTCCTTCGGAAGTGCGGCGTTTGAACCACCTTGTAAGTGATTTTCTCAGTCTTGCGCGCGACAAACAACTTAATTTTTCGCAAGCCGATCTCGTCAAAACCATTGAAAAAGCCATAACGATGGTGCGCAGCGACGAGCAGGCGAACGGCGTGGCTTGGGATTTTAGCTGCACGGCGCCGGTGTTGATCGTGCGGCATGATGAAGAAGCCATCACACAAGTTCTGCTCAATCTGTTGTTAAATGCGGTTCAAGCTTTGGCGGGAAAAGGCCACCTGCAAATTACCTTGCACGAAAAAATTGACAAGGGCAGAAAATTTGCGCATATTGTGGTGCAAGACGACGGCCCGGGTTTACCGGAGGTCGCGGAAAAAATCTTTGAGCCATTTTTTACCACCAAAACCAAAGGCAGTGGCTTGGGCCTGGCGGTTTGTAAACAACTGGTCGAAAAGCACGGCGGTAAAATTCTTGCGGAAAGCGAAAAAAACAAGGGGACAGCGATGCATGTCTTCTTGCCAGTATAAATCTCCTACGCCTACTTTTACTCATGCTCGTTCTCCTACGCGCTAATAAAAATCTTCAAGGCGAGTAAGAGTGGGAGTGCGAGAATAAGTAAGAGCAAGAATAAATTTCAAATTTTAATTTTTATGACTGAACGCACCCTTTTGATTGTCGACGACGAAACGCGGATGGCCACTGTTTTGAAAGCAGCGTTGGAACCGGAAGGTTACGCTATTGCCACGGCGAATAACGGCACGACCGCCATGAACGCGCTCGATACACATGCTTACGACGTCGTGCTCACCGATCTCAAAATGGACGGGCCGGATGGTTTG
>CAYUVM010000562.1:0-3625 GCA_964447935.1 uncultured Cytophagia bacterium
CTCCTCACGCTTCCCGATTATCAAACCCTCACGCAAAAACTTCACAATTCCATGACGTGGGAAGATTTTATCCAACTCGGCCATCGCCTCCGGACTGCTGACCATGCTTTTTATCTGTTTCCGGCCGAAAGTTATGAAGGGCTGGTTTGTTGTTTCATCGAAAATGTTTACAGCCAGAATACGTCGTTGCTGCAAGGCGATTCGCTGCGCGTAAACACGCCGCAAGCCCGGCGCGCGCTACAACTGCTGGTAGATTTGGTCGTGAAATACCGGTTGACCCCGGCAACTGTGGTGGGGTACAAAGAAAATGATGTTTACCGTTATGCTTTGGATCGGGATGCCATTTTTTTTCGTGGCTGGCCGGGAAATTTGAGCGATTATCGCGCGCAGTATCACGACAAAACCCGGCAGGTGGCGATGGCAGCGCTGCCGCATTTTGCCGAGGCGAAGCGGGCAGCAGTGCTTGGCGGGTGGAATCTAATGGTTGCCAAAGATTCGGATAAAAAAGCGGCGGCAGTCCAATTTCTCAAGTTTGCCACCAGCCAGGAGATGCAGCAACTTATTTATGAAGAAATGGGTTTTTTGCCCGCCATCAAAGCGCCCTATGCTGATACTGCTTTTTTCAATCGCCACGCTGACCTGAAATACTTGCGACAGTTGCTCGAGACCGGTGTGCATCGACCGGCCTTGGTGGAATACACAAAAATTTCTGATATTCTCTCCTTCTATATAAACCAGGCCATCCGCCAGGAAATCCCGGTGGAAATTGCCTTGCAGCAGGCGGAGGCCATGATTCGTTCGCAAAAGGTGATGATCAATTAGTGTAACGATTTCACAACAGCCGTTTGGGCGCTTCAGACGTTATCCGAAACTTAATATTTTGCGCCTGAGCAAGCGGCCGGACGGCGAAGGATTATTAAATTGAAAACCGTTTCGAGTTGAAGTATGCCAAGCCAAACCAGCGGTTTCTTCGCCAAGCTCCAAAAGTATCATTTTGAATTGCGGCATGTTTTGGTGGTCTTTATTATTTTGGTCGCCGCGCAAGTGCTGATTTCACTGGTGCAAAAGATCTCGCTGCAAAATTTTCTCGTTCGCACCCAGGAATGGTATCAGCGCGATTCAGCGGAGCGTTTTGCCAATTTAGCGGCGACGTCATTGGAGTTGCTGTTGGAAACAACTTCGCCGACGCCGCACCTAGATGCTGCGGAGCGCCGGAATATCGTGCAGGCTTTCGATATCATTTTCAGCCAACAACTGCTTCAACAACAGGTGGTGGAAACGTGTGTGCTGGTGTCCAGTGGCAATAAAGTTTTGGCGATTGACAATGGGGAAGTGTTATACAGGTATTTTTTTGATAACCTGACCGAACTGCCGCCCGCCGATATTCCTCACGAGGGCGCGATCCAAAGGTATCAGCAAGTTCGCGATCAACTTATCGCCAGCGAGCAAATCTACAATTTCCTGGAAGACAAACAAACTTTCCATGTGTTTGTGCCGTTTGTGCCCAAAGGCGAGTTTGCTGGCGCGGTTTACATTAAAAACGCCCCCAACTTCGGCTTCGTGACTCAGGAAATCAAGTCCAGTTATAATGAATCCAGCCTGGTATTCATGGGAATGATTTTCTTCGGCATGATTGCAATGTTTTATATTTCCTCGTACACGGTCAAAGAGCGTGACGATGCACAAAAGCTGCTATTTCAAGAACGCGAGGAACAGCTTAAGGAGAGAATACATTATCAAAAAGAGGCGCAATTTACTAAACGAATTTATCACACGCATCACAAAGCCGAAAAAGTGATGGGGTTCATTAAAGAAGATTTGCGTTCGCTCGGCGCGCAGAATATTGAAGACGTCAAATATCGCGTGATCCGTTACGCGAATTTTATGTCGCGCGTGATCTACGATATGAAATGGTATGACCCGCCGTTGCAGGCCATTCGCAACCCCATTTTCCAAACGGCGCTCAACGACGTCATTCGTTTTATTGTCGAGCATATTTGCTTGCGCGTGGCAACGCAGTCCGGAAAATACAAGTTTCATCTTGATCTCGCGGCGCAGCTTCCGCCTGTGCCCATTAATGAATTTGTCGTTTGGGAAATTCTCGAGCCGCTGCTGCAAAACAGCATGGATCACGGCGGCAATGGGGAGGTGACGGTGACGGTGCAAACTCGCTATGACGCGGCGAGCGGTATTTCCAAAGTGATTGTGGCAGACAACGGTCAAGGGATTTTGCCGGAATTGTTGCAAGTCAACGACCACGGCATCAAACGCCTCTTTCTCGAAAATATCTCGACGAAAGGAAATGAACAGCATTCGGGTTATGGCTGTTATCTTGCGTATGAAATTGCCAAACAGCGCTGCGGTTGGGAATTGGATGCGGAGAATTTGCCAGCCGGCGGTTGTCAATTTACGCTGGTCATTCCCACTACTGCCGATTTGCAAACGAAAAGGAATTAAGCGCTTGGCGATTTAGCACGGCTTACGGAAATAAAAGAATCTCATTCTAGAAAGAACCATGAAAACCACCGAGCCGATCAACCTTTTGCTGATCGAAGACGAGGCTTTCGATGTGCGGCGGGTACGTAACACGTTGCAACCTTTTGCCGAGCGCCTGCGCATCGTTGATGTCGTTTCCGATGGCCGAGAAGCGGTCGAACTCATCGAGAAAAACCGCGGCGCGTATGATGTCGTGATTATGGATTTTCAAATTCCCGGGGCGCTCATCGGAGAGAATCTCATTCGCCGCATCAAAGAATTGGAACCGGCGTTGCAGATCATCGTGATCACGAAAATGACGATCAATGTCACGGATTTCATGTTTGCCAACAATCTGCTCGAAGCCGGCGCCATGTGGTATTGCACAAAATATCCCGGCGACATTGAAGCGTTTATTTACCAACCCACCGATTTTGTGTTGAACATTATCAACGCTTATGACAAAAAAAATTGCTGCTCAAGCAGCAATTGTCCGCCAAGCGTTTGCAAGACAATATTCAGGACCTGCTCAATCGCAAACGCCTTATCGGCGCCTCTCCGGCCATGCAACGGTTGCGTGAACACATCCAGCGCTTTGCGAACACGAATGCCACCATTTTGATTCAGGGCGCTTCCGGCACCGGCAAAGAACTGGTGGCGACGCACATTCATTATGCCAGCAAAAGAAAATTTGAAAATTTTTTACCAATAAACTGCGGCAGCCTGCCCGATCATTTGATTGAAAGTGAGCTTTTTGGTTTTGAAAAGGGCGCGTTTACCGGCGCCAGTGCTGAGAAGAAAGGCCTTTTCGAGGTTGCACATGGGGGCACGGTTTTTCTGGACGAAATTACCGAGTTGCCGCTGCCGGCACAGGCGAAGCTGCTGCGCGTCATTCAGGAGGGCGAGATTGACAAAATTGGCCGCACCAGCAACATCAAAGTCAACGTGCGGGTGATCACCGCCACCAACAAAGATTTGCAAACCGAAGTTCGCGAACGGCGGTTTCGCGAAGATCTGTTTTACCGGCTGAATGTCGTGACTGTGGACGTGCCGCCGCTGGCGCAACGACGTGAGGATATTCCGTTATTGATTATTTGTAACTATTCAGCTATGAAGCGAGAGGTAAAAGGGATTGCCGCAGAAAAACGTT
>CAYUVM010000563.1:0-3623 GCA_964447935.1 uncultured Cytophagia bacterium
CATCCAAACTGTCCCGATGGGGGAGTTTGTTGACGATGCTTTTCAGGCACTGGCAGTGCAATTATTTCAGTGGCAGCATGAAAACAATGCGATTTATCGGGGAGTGTGCCTTCAACAAAATCTCTCGCCCCGCGTGATAACGGATTGGCGCAACATTCCCGCCGTGACGACCAGCGCTTTTAAAGAAGTGCCACTCACTTGCTTTCCGGTGCACGAGGCTACAGCCGTATTTCACACGAGTGGAACCACGCAAAAACGTGCGGGCAAACATTATTTCCAGACATTGGATTATTATCACGCCGCGATGTTGCGTAGTTTCGCGGAATATTGTTTGACGCCGTTTAACAAAATGCGCCTATTGTTCCTTGGCCCGACCTCGAGATATTTCCCCAATTCTTCACTCGGTTATATGTTCTCGGGACTGCGCGACGAATTTGGCGATGAACACAGTGCGAGTTTCTTTTTACCCGGCGGTGTTGCGATCCCGGCATTGGAGAATGCACTTGAAAAGGCAATTCGGGAAAACGTGCCGGTTTTTATTCTGGGCACGGCGCTGGCGCTGCTCGACAGCGTGGAAACTTTTCAACAACGACAGCGAAAATTTCAACTGCCTTTCGGCAGCCGCATTCTCGACACCGGCGGCTACAAAGGCCGGCGAATTGAAGTTGAACGCAATGAATTCCAGGATCAGCTTTGCGCTACTTTTGGGATATCCCGGCAATATTTGCTGAATGAATACGGCATGACTGAGCTTTCCTCGCAGTTTTATGAAAGCGCGCTTGTCAAAAACACTTCGATCGTGCGTTTCATGCACTTCGCTTCGCCGTGGGTTCGCGCCGTCGCTGTTGATCCGGATAATCTTATGGTTCTGCCGGAGGGCGAAATCGGCCTGTTGCGGATTTTTGATTTAGCGAATGTTGATTCCGTGCTGGCGATTCAGACTGAAGATCTGGGCCGCGCGTGGCAAGATCGTCTCGAATTGCTTGGCCGTGCGAGCGGCGCGGAATTGCGAGGTTGTTCGTTACTCACTGAAATAATTTCTTCGCGTGCATAATGCTTCGTGATTTTTTTATTCCTGCAGCGGTTGATGAACCGCCGACGCTGTGGCATCAACATGCCAGTTACGGCCAAAGCGGTTTGATTTATGAAGCGGCGCAACTTACCTCCGCCTGGCTGACGACGGCATTGGAAAAATTGCGCCAACCGGCTTACGGTTTTACCGCAGGGAGTAAGGCCTGGCAAGCACGCGCCATCACGGCTTGGTGCAAAGTTGCAGAAGAGTGGAAAGCGTTGCGATTTCCCGGGGCGAAAAAGTTTCTGAGGTATCTCGTGGCCACGACGGGTTTAAGCGAGAAAATGTTGAAGGAAGCACTGCACAACCATTTTGGTGTTTTCGATGCAGGGGTATTGACCAAATGGTTGAATCGTACGAAACGAAGACGCGACAAATATGCCGCCGATAAAGTGAAATATCCTGGACTCGTTTTTTTAATCGCTGCCGGCAATATTCCCGGCGTCGCGATTCATCCGCTCATTCATTTGTCGTTGCTTGGCATCCCAACTTTAGTAAAGAATGCTTCCACCGAGCCGTTATTGCTGCCAGCGATTTTGGAGACGCTGGCGCGACATGATGCCGAAGTGGCGGCGCGTCTCCTCGCATTAACGTGGCCACGTACGCAGGCTGGTTTGACTGAAGCGGCCATGGCCTGCCATCCGGCGCTGGTGGCCTTCGGCGATGAGGAGACCATTGCAACTTTTACCCAACAGCGAAAACGTTTCGTCGATTTTGGCGATCGTTTTACTTTGACGCTGGCGCATCCGGTCGGTGCTCAAGCCCATGTGCGTAAAATTGCTTATGATTTTTGTATGTTTGAACAAATGGGCTGTCTTTCGCCGCAAGCGATTTTTTTATTCACGGAAGATTGGAGAAAAGTTGATGTCTTCTGCCGCCAGCTTGCGCAGGCAATGGAGAGAATGAATGTAACGCTGCCGATACTTAAACGCTCGCCGGCGCAACAGGCAATGGTTCAGCAATGGCGCGGCGCTCTCGTCGCACGCGGTGCCGCCGGTGAGAAAATGATTCTGCTCACCGGCAAAGGCACGGATTGGACGGTTGCTGCCGCGACGCATTTTGATTTGGACGAGCGGGTTGCCTGCCGTTTTATCCGCGTGTGGCCGGTGGCAGCGATGGCAGCGTTTGATGAAGTTTTTCAACGCTATCAAAGTCGTGCGCACATATTGATTTGGGGCAGTTCTGCCAATGAACTGCAAAAATTTTGGAACGCACCGGAATTAGACCAAAAGTTTGACCGCGTGCCATTTACGCTTGCCGGCCAGGCGCAAATGCCTAACTGCGGCTGGCTCGAAGACGTCAATCCGGCATGGCAGCGTTTGATGTATGGTTTGCGGTTACAAAAGAGCGGCTAAATCATGTCGACGGCGATAAAAGAAAATTTTTTCAAATTCCTCTGCCAAACTTCACCCGAGCCGCTTGGCTTGGAAATCGAGCGTGCCGAAGGCATTTATTTGTTGACCCGCGGCGGTAAGCGCTACGTTGACTTTATCTCCGGCATCGGGGTCGCGAATATTGGCCACCAGCATCCGGCCGTGCTCACCGCCATTCGCCAGCAACTTGATCGCCATTTGCATGTGATGGTTTATGGCGAGTATGTTCAGGAAGTGCAAGTCGAGTATGCGCGCCAGTTGGCCGAATTATCACCGGTTGCGGATGGTGTCGTTTTCTTTTCCAATAGCGGCGCTGAAGCGATTGAAGGCGCCCTAAAAACGGCGCGAAAATTTACCACACGCAAAAAATATATTGCCTTCACCGGCGGTTATCACGGCGATAGCTACGGCGCATTATCGGCGATGTCGAGTGAGTTGTATCGGACGCCGTTTTTGCCGTTGTTAACCGAGTTCGAGTTTTTACCCTTTGATGATCTCTTCGCGCTTTCTTCTATTGATGAAAGCGTCGCCGCGGTCCTGGTTGAACCGGTACAGGGTGAAGGCGGTGTGCGAATTCCGGGGTCGGAATTTTTGCCCGCGCTACGCCGGCGTTGCGACGAAGTTGGGGCGTTATTGATTTATGACGAAGTGATGACTGGTTTTGGACGCACCGGAAAACTTTTTGCCAGTGCGCATTGGCCCTCAGTCAAACCGGACATGATCTGCTTGGCAAAAGCGCTCGGCGGCGGGTTGCCATTGGGCGCTTTCATCGGCCGGCGTGACATCATGAAAACACTTTCAGAAAATCCGCCGCTCGCGCATGTCACCACCTTCGGCGGGCATCCGTTAAGCTGTGCCGCCGGGATGGCTGCGCTCAAGGTTTTGTTTAATGAACATCTCATCGAACGCAGCGTCAACCTCGGAAATTTTTTTCTATCTAAATTAGAGACATTGATGCGCACGACCGCATTGATTCGCGCGGTGCGCGGTCTCGGCTGTTTTTTTGCCATTGAGTTTCAAACCCCGGAGGCCACGCAGCGCTTTGTGCAGGGTTGCCGTGCCCAAGGCCTTATTATTGGCTGGACCTTGCATCACAGCACCATTGTCCGCGCCGCACCACCGTTGTGTATGACAGATGAACAAGCGCGCGAGGCATGGGAAATTATTCAGTTAGAAAT
>CAYUVM010000564.1:0-3621 GCA_964447935.1 uncultured Cytophagia bacterium
GTTTGGGTTCTTCTCCCGCCGGCAAACCATTCGTCTGTGTACACGCAGCGCGGCATAAGCCGCACCCGACACATAACGTGATATCGATCAGCATCGCTTTGCGAGCCATGAAAAACCTCCTTCAGTAATCCCAATGAGTCAAATTACACCTGTAAACTCAGGCAAGTCTTATGCCTGCGGTTGAGATTTTTTTTTGCTGTTTTCGCTCAAGTTGGAAAGATCGCGGTGGGAGATGGTGCGAGACAATTCTTGAAATTAAGAATTGAGGAGAGGGTTTTCGCAGTCTTGCGAAGCACTGATAGCTTCAGGCAAAGAAGATAAAGAAACTATCTTTTATCTCCTTTGCGAAGAGGATAAAGTTGAATCGTAATGAATTGCAATTGTCTTATTTTATAAAAGAGGTAGGGTGTAAGTACAATCCAGATTTGAATATTTTATTCGTGCCGGAGTTTGCTCTGCGGATGTCCCGCTACAAAATGCCGGAAGAGAAATTTAAACGCAAGGTGGTATTGAGAATCGCGATGATAAATGAAATGAACCGCGCCGTAATGTATCATGGTAACATAAATTCTCCTTGCAGCGTCGATGTTGCAACCCAATCAACGAAAGGCCATGAGACGTTTTCGCTTCGCCACTCTCTTGTGCGAATCTCACGCATGAATTCGACCACGCAGGAGGCGCGCCGGTAGCGTAATAATGGCATGAAGCAATTCGAGCACGCCATCGATGGCGATGCCGACGATACGGAACGGGAGCAGCACCAGCCAGACAATCGGATAAAGCACCAGTGCCAACAACGCCAAAGGCCAGCACAGCAAAAACATGATGCACCACAGAAAGAATTGAATCATCCGACACCTCTCTCGTTAAAGAGTTCATGGCAAAATGTACGTCTCTTTCTGTTTAAATGTACGAGGATTGTCCACAACAGGTTGCCAATGCAGGAAGGCAAGAACACCAGCAGAGATTTTCCAAAGCCGGACTGGCGCACGCCAGTCCGGCTTTGTTCTATTTAAATTGTCGCCATCTTCTTGAGCAGATCAACCGTGCGTTTGGAGTAGCCCCATTCATTGTCATACCAAGTAATCACTTTCACAAAATTGCCATCCATCACGCGCGTGGAGGCGGCATCAAAAATGCTCGAGGCCGGATTACCGATCACATCTGAGGAAACAATGGGATCATCGCAATATTCCAAATAACCTTTGAGGGCGCCGGTAGCGGCGCTTTTCATGACGCTATTGAGTTCTTCAGCGGTGGCGCGTTTTTCCAATTCAGCCACCAAGTCCACCAGAGAACCGTCGCTCACCGGAACCCGCATCGCGATGCCGTCTAATTTACCCTTCAAGCTCGGAATCACCAACCCAACGGCCTTCGCCGCACCGGTTGTAGTGGGAATAATATTATTGGCCGCGGCCCGCGCTCGGCGCAAATCCTTGTGCGGCTGATCGAGAATGCGTTGATCGTTGGTGTAGGCATGAATCGTCGTCATCCAACCGCGTTTGATGCCGAAATTTTCGTGCAACACTTTCGCCACTGGCGCGAGGCAATTGGTGGTACACGACGCATTCGAGACAAGCACTTGTTTTGCTGTCAGCGTGTCGTCATTGACGCCCATGACGACGGTGTTATCCAATTCATCTTTGGCCGGCGCAGTGAGCAGAACTTTGCGCGCCCCGGCTTTCACATGCAGGCTGAGCTTTTCGCGCGACGTAAAAATCCCGGTTGACTCGATGACGATATCGACGCCTAAATTTTTCCAGGGCAAATTCCCCGGATCTTTTTCTGCCCAGATTTTCACACGGCGGTCGCCCGCGATAAGCATATCGCCTTCGGCATGGACCGGGTTGGGATAGCGGCCGTGTACCGTGTCGTATTTTAGCAGATGCGCCAGCGTCTTCGCATCGGTAATATCGTTGATCGCGACGACTTCAATGGTCGTCTCTTTTTGCATGGCTTTGAACACCAGCCGGCCAATGCGGCCAAAGCCGTTAATTGCTACTTTGATGGACATGGTTAAATCTCCTATAGAGGTTATGACTTATTTGCCCTCAGTGCCTGCAAATAAAGATTGAATATTTAACGTTGGTGCGTGCGTTTTACTTGCGAGCGTTACATACGTGCGCGCCAGCGTGTCTTTTCCTGCGCCCAAAACGGTGCTTGCCAAACTCAAAGCTTCGGCAAATTCGGTTAAAGGCAGCTCTTGCAGAATGCGCCGCCAGATCGTTTCTTCTAAAACGTTAAATGCGGTTTGCACTTCCCACAGATCGAAGCCGGCCTCAAAGCGTTCGGCGGCGATGGTTTTGGCATGTATCCGCATGGGGGTAAAATTTCTTTCGGCAACGCATTGCTGCGTGAGTTCATACAGCCTCTTGACGCGCTGTTGCGTCGACGCGATTCCCGTCGTTTCATAATTCGGTAAATGGGCGCGCGCCATCGCCTCATATGCCGCTGCAAGAATGTCGTCAGCGCGTTCTTTTAAAAGTTGATTAAGATTCATCTTTCCTCTCCTTTCCCGCCTCTTTCAAACGCTCGCCAAATTCACGCAGGCGTTGTTCAATACGGCTATTGACTGTGCCTTCGGGAAATTGGCCATTCGGCCCGCGCTCGCCGGCCGGAACACCGGTGAGAATTTCGATGCCGTCATTGACGGTTTTGATCGCCCAGAGGGAAAATTTTTTCGCCGCGACGGCCTCGACGACATTTTCGCGCAACATGAGATTCGCCACATTACTTTGCGGAATAATTACGCCTTGCTCGCCCGTCAAACCCTTGACTTGACAAACGTCGAAAAAACCTTCGATTTTCTCATTGACACCACCAATGGCCTGCACTTCGCCTTGCTGATTTACCGAACCGGTAACGGCAATGCCTTGTTTAATCGGCAAACCCGACAAAGCCGAAAGCAGCGCGTAAAGCTCGGTCGAGGAAGCGCTGTCGCCTTCGACACCTTCATAATTTTGTTCGAAAACCAAACGCGCTGATAACGAGAGCGGCTGCTCTTGCGCGAATTGTTTGACGAGATAGCCGCTTAAAATCAAAACGCCTTTGCTGTGAAGCGGGCCGCCCAATTCAACTTCGCGCTCGATGTCGATGATGCCGCCGCGCCCCGGCCCCACGCTTGCCGTAATGCGGCTCGGTTTGCCAAACTCGTAATCGCCCAGGTTGAGCACGGCGAGGCCGTTAACTTGTCCCACGGTTTGGCCGGCGGTCTCAATCAATAGCGTGCCGCGCTCGATCATTTCATTGAGGCGTTCTGCAATAAGATTGGATCGATAAATTTTGGCCTCCAGCGCCTGCCGAATATGCTTGCCGCTGATTTGGGCACTGTTCTCCTGTCGCGCCCAAAAGTTGGCTTCGCGAATGACGTCGGCTAATGCGCCAAAATGCGTCGACAGCTTCTCTTGATCTTCGACCAGGCGCGCGCTTTGTTCCAACAGCTTGGCCACTGCGCTACCTTCCAAATGCAGTAATTTCTCTTTGTTGCAGAACGTCGAAATCAACGCCAGAAAATCCTGAATGTTTTCTGCTTTGCATTCCATGCGGGTGTCGAAATCGGCTTTGACCTTGAAAAGCTCGGGAAATTCTTCGTCGTAATTGTGCAAAAGCGAATAAAGCAGC
>CAYUVM010000565.1:0-3619 GCA_964447935.1 uncultured Cytophagia bacterium
CTGTTTCAATGTTTTGCGCAGCCGCACCGAGTCCGTCAAATATGAACAGATCAACGCGGAATTGATTACGCCGCGCCTCTATGGCTATTATGAGTTTGCCGATGCGACTGTCGATGCCGGCAGCAAGTATTTCTACAAATTGCAAAGCCTGGATCGCGACGGCCAAATGCAACTGCACGGCCCGATTCAAATCACCATCGCGCTGCCGCAGCAATACGTGTTGGAGCAGAATTATCCCAACCCGTTTAACCCCAGCACGCACATTCGTTTTGAATTGCCGAAAGCCGCAATCGTAACGCTATCGATTTACAATAGTCTCGGCCAGGAAGTGCGGCGTCTGGTGAGCGCGCAGAAACCCGCGGGCTACCACACCATCGTGTGGAACGGCAAAGATCAACAAGGGCGTCCGGCGCCCTCGGGCATTTACCACTATCGCCTGCAAGCCGGTGATTTTATCGCCACGAAGAAGATGTTGCTGGCGAAGTAAATTTCGTAGTTATGCCTTTAGGCGTCGGTGTGGCGATAATAGAGAAACGTCTTGTTTAAAGCCGGCGTTGATGCCTGAAGGCATCACTACGAACAAAGGGCGCCGAAAGGATTCGGAATTCGGTGATTGGCTGAAGGGATGCGCTGGAGCGAAGGAAAAGTGCAGTCGGACTTGGGCAAGAGCGTTTTAAAAAGTTAGAAAATTGTTGCGCCCAAGTCCGACTTCACCCATGCCTTTCTCAGCATCCCTTCTTTTTTGGCTACACCCGCCTCAGACACCTCAGGGACACCTCTTTTTCCGCTGCGCTGTTCAGTGTTGGAACATTGTTTTTCGTTGAACACGGACACACCGTCATTGCGGTGCTGCTGCTTTGCGGATTAGTTGAATAACTCTTTGTTTGTGCGTTATAAAATTTGCGCCAACGGTTTTGCGCCAGCGGCATATCGTTTGCGTAATGAACGGCGTTCGTTTTATTCTTTGTCGCCGTGATTGGGGACCGGATTGTAAAATTTGGCTATTGTGAGAGAGAGTTACTGTTTAACCAACGTGATTCGTTCGGCAGCGCCCGCAAGGGCGACGCCCGCAGGGTTGCTCGGAGAGCCACCCACATGAACTGCATCCATTTGAAGGCTCCTATGAGAAAGCATTCGTTACGTCATCGTCTGGCGCTGTTTGGCCAGTTGCTGGTTGCCAGTTGCCTATTGTCATTTAGCGCAGGATTCGCGCAAAACCGCATGATGCCGCTCGGCAACTCGATTACTGAGGGCACCGGCTCAACCCACGGCGGCGGTTATCGGCTGCGTTTGTATGAACATTTGACCGCCGATGAAAACGTCGGGCCGTTCGATTTTGTCGGGCGCTTCCGCAACGGTTTTGGCCTGGAAGACAAAGAGCATGAAGGCCATCCCGGCTTTCTTGTCAACCAGCTCAACGTGGAAAATTATCTGCGCGACAATCCCGCGGAAATTATTTTGCTGGAGATCGGCGCGAACGACATTGCCAGCGGCCATACCGCCGAGCAAACGGCGAACGACATCGCCAACTTGGTGGATCGCATTCACGCAGCGGAGCCGGAAGCGAGTATCTTGCTCGGTCAACTCTTGCCGCAAATCGAAACCTCCAAAGACATCGAAGTCGACCGGGTGAATTTGTTGCTGCCTGAAATTGTCAACAGCCGGCTTTCCAGCGATTACCGCATTTATCTCGTCGAACACAACCGTTTTTTCAAAGAAAATAGCGATTGGCAAAATGCTTACATGGCGGACGATCTGCATCCGAGCGATCGCGGTTATGAAATTATGGCCGACGGCTGGTACGATACCATCCGGCGCATTTTGAAGCCGACACTGAAAATTTATCGCGATGGTTTTGATCGCGCCGACATCGGCGACAACTGGAACACCCATGCGGCATTTCGCATTCAAAGCGACCAATTGGTCAACACCGCAGCCGGCGGTTCAAACGATAAATGGGATCACTTCTTAGCGCTCTGCAATGTCGTGCTCGATCCCAACATTGTGCAAATGACCTACGGTTTTCTCTCCGATCATGAAGGCCGTGCCTTTACGGCGCTGGCGCTCAAAATGACCGATAATGATGTTGATGCCAGCGGTTATATTTTGCATCTCAATTTTGATAAGCTGCGTTTGTGGCAGGTTATCGACGGCGTGCCCACGCAAATCATCGCGCAAGCCACCGGTTTTCAGCAGAGTGAGCAGAACGACGTTTTTCGCGTCGAAATGAAAACCGACGGCGGCGGCCATCATTTTACCGCGTTCCTCAATGGCAAAAAACTGACGACACTCTCGGATCCGCAGAAACGTTATAACGGCCCCTACGCCGGCATCATGATTAACGGCAACACGAATAACGGCGTTGATTTTTATGAATGTGAGGATGATCGCGATCTGGCAGCGCCGGCGCGTGTTTCCGATCTCACCGTTACCGGCTCGACCTACTCGACGATCACGCTCGAATGGACCGCGCCGGGTGATGATGGCGTCAACGGCACCGCTACGAGTTATGACATTCGTTTTTCCAATAATCAAATTTTAAATGACAACGATTTTAATGGCGCGAAAGCCATTCCGGAGCGGATTAATCCGAGTGAGGGCGGCACGCCGGAGCGGCTCACGGTCGGTGGCCTCGAAAGCGGCAAAACCTATTATTTTGCGTTGAAGGCAACGGATGATCAAGGCAATCTTTCGGCGCTCTCCAACAACGTTTCCGCCACTACCGCCGGCTTGTTGGTTCGTAAAGATAACTTTGGCCGGCCGGACGGCAATCTTGGCGCGGACTGGGCCGGCGATTTGACGAATCTACAAATCCGCAGCGGCGCCGTGCAGAATATCGCCGCCGGCGATGTGTGGAGCCCGGCGATTTTTTCGGCTTGTAAAAACGCCGTCGAAGTCACCCTGAAATACGGGCCGCGCGCAACCGCGTATGGCATTAGTTTTAGCGGCATCTTCGTGATGGCGGAATCGCCGAGCGCCACCTCGAGCGGCTATATGATTCAACGCTACAGCGGCGACACGCCGGCAGATTTTTCGGACGATGAAACACGCTTGTGGATCGTGCAAAACGGCCGCATCGCACGCGTCATTGATTCCGGCAAGCCGCAAAGCGGCCTCGTGCCCAAAGCCGGCTCGCAAGTCACGGTGCGCATCATCAAAGAAAATGGGATTCGCTTTTTTTATGTGTATGTTGACGAAGTTTTCGATCGCGTCTTGAGCGATCCGGATCAACGCTTCAGCGGCATCTACGCCGGTTTTGTCATGGAAAGCAAGCTCGGCGAGCAAAATGCGATTGATGAAATCAGCATGGGCGCCGCGCCGACCGGGCCGAAATCGATGACGAAAGTGTTGGCCACCGACAATCAGATCGGGCCGATTGACCAACCGTTGCCGTTGCCGTTGAAAGTGGTGGTGCGCGATAGTTTCGACAACGCGCTTTCCGGCGCCGCGGTAAAATTTTCCGTGGTCGCGGGCACGGCTAAAATTTCCTCGCCGCCTTCGACCGACGGCAATATCCGTATCGAAGCCGAAGACGGCGAGATTGTTGGCCCATTAGCAAAACGCAATGACGGTGACGCCGCCGCCGGTAAATTCATTGTGTATCCGAGCACCGAGACCG
>CAYUVM010000566.1:0-3617 GCA_964447935.1 uncultured Cytophagia bacterium
TAAAGCAAAATCACCGCTTTTTTCGCGGTAATCACACTCATCGGTTCATAATTTTGACTTACGATCAGGACGTTGTGATTGAGCGATGCCATAATCTTTCACCCATTCGACGGGCGTTACCCGAATTTAAGTCTTGCGTCTCGTCCTTTTTACTGCCAAGCAAACCACGGAGACAATGTTTTAAATTTACGAGAAATCGACTAAAGAGTCAAGCTCGATTTTCCTTAATAAAACCGAATCCGGGAAATCCACAGCCTAACCCAGCGGCATCGGTAACGGTGTACTTGTAGCTCACCGCCGAAATGAAACCGGGCAACTTCAGCAACGACAACAAACCATACAGCCCAATTAATGATCGTCATGCCCGAATACTTTAATCGGGCATCTGCAAGTTTTAAGTGCTGGATTCCCGCCCAAAGCGCGCGGGAATGACAACCCCTTCAAATAGAAAAGTTATTTAATCGGCGCGGCTTACATCGGCTGGGCTTCGTCGATGAGCAGAATCGGGATATCATCTTTGACCTCGTATTTCAAGCGGCAATTCGCGCAAATAAGTTTCTGCTCTTGCTCCCGGTATTCTAATTTACCTTTGCATTTCGGGCAAGCGATAATTTCCAGAATTTCTTGATCCAGCATAATAACCTCTCCTTACAGTTGATTATTCAGTGATGTTGAAACAGGTTATAAATTTTCTAACCCAACGTTTTGCCGTTCTTCCCATTCTCGCCCTGACCCGGCAGGTCCAAAGGCTCGGAGTGGAAAAAGGGCTGCAACACGTCGAGCAACGATTTCGGTGCGCGCACCGGCTTGCCCGAAATACCAATGAACGGATGCGTGGTATACCCATCAACCAACAACACTTGTTCATCATAAATTTTGTAGTCGATGTGAATTGTCACCCGCGGCAATGTTTTCACCGTGCTCACGATCCGCAGCAATTGATCATACTTCGCGGCGCGATGGTAATGGCAATACGCCTCAAGTACCGGCAGGCCAATGCCTTCTTTTTCCAATTGGGTGTACGGAAACCCAATATCGCGCAACATCTCGGTCCGCCCGACTTCAAACCATTCGAGATATTTGCTGTAGTAGGTAATGCCCATTTTATCGGTGTCCGCGTAACGCACGCGCACCGACGTGGTTTTAGTCAACATAAAAAAACGCTATCCGGATTTATGTTCTTTCCACAAAACCCATTCTGCCGAACTTTTCTATGCGCTGTGCCACCAGCCGATCCGGCGAAATTTTCTCCAGGTCGTTGATTTCCTGCAGCAGCCGCGCTTTGAGAATTTGCGCCGCCGCGTCGTAATCGCAATGCGCGCCGCCGAGCGGCTCTTTAATCACATCATCAATGACCTTGAGTTGCATCAAATCAGCCGCCGCGAGCTTCATTGCTTCCGCCGCCTGCTCCGCTTTGGTGCTGTCGTGCCAGAGAATGGCCGCGCAACCTTCCGGTGAAATCACCGAATACCAGGTATTTTCCATCATCAAGATACGATCTCCCACCGCAATACCCAGCGCGCCGCCGCTGGCGCCTTCGCCGATAATCACCACAATAATCGGCACGGGCAGATGCGACATCTCAAAAAGGTTGCGCGCAATCGCTTCGGCCTGGCCGCGCTCTTCCGCGCCGGTGCCCGGATAAGCGCCGATGGTGTCCACCAAACAAACGATCGGACGGTTGAATTTCGCCGCCAGTTTCATGACTCGCAGGGCTTTGCGATAACCCTCGGGATTGGGCATGCCAAAATTGCGATACAATTTTTGTTTCGTATCGCGCCCCTTTTGCTGGCCAATCAGAATAATTTTTTTCGGCCCGAGCCGGCCGACGCCGCAAACCATGGCCGGATCGTCGCCAAACACCCGGTCGCCGTGCAGCTCGATAAAATCTTCCATCATCCGTTCGATATAATCCAACGAATACGGACGCTGCGGATGCCGGGCCAGTTGTACACGCTGCCAACGCGTCAGCCGTGAATAAATTTCTTCACGCAGACGCCGGGCTTTTTCCTCTAATTTCGCCACCTCCGCTTGCACATCCTTGCCCTCCCGTTCCGCATTCAAACGGATTTCTTTAATCTGATTGTCTAATTCGATAATCGGCTTCTCAAACTCTAAAACCAATCCAGCCATGTCTTACCTTTCCCTCGATTCAGGTGAGCAGATCAAAAGTGCATGCGATGCGATTCGTTCAAAAACGAAACGCCGTCCGCAACAGAATTTCCACATCCAATAACGGCTTGTAATGCGTTATATAGTAAAGATAGAGTTTATTTTTCTCTTCCTGAGAAAGCCCTCCATGTTGATGGATGCGGGTCAGCTCGAAGACGCCAAGGGGCAAGTGCAAGTGGTAAGCGTCAGGCGTTCGATTTTCCTTTGAAAACATTTTTTGTGCTTCGGGATCGACCGGCAAACTCTGGCGATCCGGGGCCACCGGTGGTATGGCCAACCCCACCCAACTAATTTTTCCGGAAAGAATCGCACCGAGCCACGGCCATTTCGCCAATCCCGCCAGTCCTTTGCTTTTTTTAAAAAACGACAGGGACAATTGCCAGAGACGCAAGGGCGAAGAATTTCGTGACGCAGCCAATTCGCCGTTTTCGACGCACGGCACGAGCCGATGCTGTAGTTTTCCATCCACCAGCCACAGCAGTAGAAAAAATGGCGCGCCGAGTATTAGCAGAATTCCTGCCAGGGCTACATCCAACATTCTTTTGCCGAACGCCGGGCCAAAACGCAGGAGACGGTTCTCAATTTCCACCAGTGGCACTTCTGTAACTTCGGTGATGCCGGCCTTGCCAGTGATGATATCGAGACGGCTCGGGACTAATTTGAAGCTCAGCGGCAATTCTCGCGGCCGTGCCATCGTTTCCAAAATGCGGCCATACGGCAGGTGTGGCGCTGAAAAAATCACTTGTTGAATTCGCCGCGTTTTGCCTTTAATGGGCGCTGCAGAAGAAACGGTGCTGAGCCAATCTTCGAGATGTTCCAGACTGGTGAGCACCGGCAAGCCGCTGTAATAATTTCCCACTTCCTCGGCGTTCAAACTCACCAGGCCGACAAGGTCTAAATTTTCCGCCTGCCGTTTTTTTAATCCTTCAAGCAGTGTGCCATCCGTAGCGAAATCACCGACCACAATCGTGCGCTTGGATTTTCCTTCAGCGGCAAGCATTGAGAGCCGGGACACTTTTGCCAACAAACGCCAGCCGGCGAGCAGCAGAATATTCATTAGCCCAGCAGCTAAAATCACTGCGCGCGAAAAGGCATACTGTTTAAAAAAATAAGTCAGACTTGCATTAATAAAAAACCCGGCCAGCGTAGCGGCAAAAGCCTGATAAAACGAAAAACGCGATTGCCGATAACAACCCAATAACGCCAAACCCGTGAGCCAGATCAATGAATAAACGGCGTCAACCAGCAAGAAGCGCGGCCAAACATTGAGGCTGCCAAACCGCCACCACACGGCTGCGATCATACTGAACTGCATGAGCGCCAGATCCGTCATGGGCGCGGCGAACTTGCGGGTGAGGGATTGCGCAAACGCCAGCAGGGCTCGAAACCAAATGGCGAGATGCAAGAGCCAATACGAGGCGGGCTGCAGCCCGGGCCTGCCTTTG
>CAYUVM010000567.1:0-3612 GCA_964447935.1 uncultured Cytophagia bacterium
CATGCCGGATTACCCGACGAAGAACGCACGCAAAATCAGGAAGCCTTTTTGCGCGATGACGTGCAGATTATGGTTGCCACCATTGCGTTCGGCATGGGCATCAACAAGTCGAATGTGCGTTTTGTCGTGCATTATGATTTGCCGAAAAATTTGGAATCCTACTATCAGGAAATCGGACGCGCCGGACGCGACGGCTTGCGCGCGCAATGTCTGCTGTTGTTCGGTTACGGCGACGTGACGAAGATCCGGTATTGGATCGAACAAAAAAACGGCGCCGAGCGGCAAGTCGCCAATCATCATCTCAGCGTTCTGCTTGGTTACGCGGAAAGCCGGCTCTGTCGCCGGATTCCGTTGCTGGCTTATTTTGGTGAAACCTTCACGCAAATGCCGTGCGGCGCATGCGACAATTGCTTCGCTGGCCAGTTGGAGCTGGTTGATCTCACCATTCCAGCGCAGAAATTTCTTTCGTGTGTCGCACGCACCGGCGAACGGTTTGGCGCGAACCATATTATTGACGTTCTGCGCGGCTCGCAATCCGAGAAAGTATTAAAAAATGGGCACGCCAATCTTTCCACTTACGGTATCGGCGAGGAATTTTCCAAAGCGCAATGGCTGCATCTGTCGCGGCAGTTTTTGCACAACGGCTTGGTGGAACAGGATTTGGAATATGGCAGCTTGAAACTGACGCCGCAGGCGCACGAAATCTTGCGGGGTAAAGAAAAATTTCTCGGCACGGTGCAGGAAGAGCGTGAAGTCTTTGCAACTGAACAAATGGAAATACTCGAACACGATCGCGAGTTGTTTGAGTTGTTACGCAGGCTGCGGAAGGAACTGGCTGACGGGCAAAACGTTCCGCCGTATGTGGTGTTTGCCGACAAAACGCTGATCGAGATGGCAACGTATTTTCCCCAAGCGCGCGCGAGCTTGCGGCGCATGTACGGTGTCGGTGAAACTAAGCTGGAGAAATACGGGACGGCCTTTCTGCGGGAAATTTCACGCTATTGCCGCGAGCGCGGTTTAGCGGAAAAATCCAAAACCACGGCCGATAACAAACCGCCGGCCGGCACGGCTCCCGCGACGGCAAAAAATTTGCTGATCGGCACCGCGTTCAATGGCGGAAAATCCATTGCGGCGTTGGCACAACAATTTAACCTGAAGCGGAACACTATTATGGAACATTTACACAAATATGTTTGCCAAGGACACACGTTGCGAGAGGAGGGTCTTTTAGAACACTCGCGCCTTGATCCTGCTACACGCACCGAGACGTTGGCAATTTTTGAAAAGTTGGGTACAGCTTATCTGAAACCGGTGTTCGACGCATTGGCCGAAAAAGTAAGTTACGACGAACTGCATGTGCTGCGGCTGTATTCTTTGAGTCAAAAAAATCGGACTGCCCGATAAATTTTAGCCCTCGCCAAATACACTCTCGCCCGGCGCATTTTTCGGCAAAACCCATCGAACATTCCAACCGCACGCGTGTCTATTTTACGGCTATTTTAAACGAAAACAGTGCCCAGCATTTAAAGAGAATCGCAAAGAGGTTTAATAGAAGATTGAAGAGTATTGGCGGCTTTTCAGTGATTCACTTAATCCGAGGCGGAAAATATGAAAGCTCTCAAAATCATCGGTATGATCATCGGCGGACTCGTCGCGTTGTTTCTGGGCGTGGCCGCCATTCTGCCGTCAAGTTATCGCGTCGAGCGCATGATTGAAATCAATCGGCCTGCGGAAGTAATTTATCCGCTGGTGGCGAGTTTGCCGAACTGGCCGAAATGGGACCCGTTTACGGAACAAGAGCCGGCAGCGCAATCGACCTTCAGCGGCGAGGCTGGCACGGTGGGTTCAAAGTGGAATTGGGAAGGAAAAATCATCGGCACCGGCAGCCTGACAATTGAAGATCTGGTTCCCAACCAAGCAATCCGCTCGAAGATGGTCTCCGTCGCGCCGCAGCCCTGAGCCGCAACCGACAATTGGAAATTCGAGCCGGTCGCCGCTGGCACCAAAGTGACGTGGAGGATCGAAGGCCAACTCGGTTATCCGGTCGAAAGAGTTGTCGGCCTTTTTATGGAAAGCATGCTGGGGCCGACGTTTGAAAAGGGGCTGGCCAATCTTAAAAAAGTGAGCGAGCAACACGCCGCGCCGGATAGCGTGAGCGGGTCGATGTGAACAAATCGCCGGGTATCTATGCGGGAAAAAGTTTACAGTTCAACCAGAAAACAAACATTAAACCCAAGGAGGTCTACGATGGCAGCAGCACCCGTTGTTCATTTTGAAATCATCGGCAAAGACGGCAAGAAACTACAAAACTTCTATAGTAAATTGTTTGATTGGCAGATCAACGCCGACAACCCGATGAATTACGGCCTGGTCAATGCCGCCGGCAACGGCACCGAAGTTGGAAAAGGCAGCATTGGCGGAGGCGTTGCCGCCGCTGAACAAGGCATGCCGGGATATGTCACCGTCTATGCGCAAGTTTCTGACCTGGCAGCGACGCTGAAGAAAGCCGAAACCATGGGCGGTAAAACGATGGTGCCGCCAACCGAAATTCCGAACATGGTGACATTCGCATTGTTTCAGGATCCGGAAGGCAATATGGTGGGATTGGTCAAAGGTTAACCGCAAGCGGCGCGTGGAAATTTTGAAAAAGCAAGGGAGATGCCGATCCGTGTTCTAAAAGGATGGCATCTCCCTTTTTTTGCTATGATCTGCCGATCATGCAAGTTTGTTTAGTTGGTCGTCTTGCCTAATGCGAAAAAAGTTTCGAGCACGCGATCGGTGCGGCTTCTCCAGCTCGCCCAATCGAAGCCGTCGTGGACTTGCCCGCCATTGATTTTGTATCCCTTTTCTTCCAGCCACTTGGAAAAAGCGCTGTTGTATTCGGCCCAATCGTAATTGCCGGCGCTGCGATAGTCGTACGTGCCCCAGTCCATATAAATATTCAACGCGGGTTTCTTCGCAGCGGTATTGATCATGTTCTTCAGCGGCTCGGCTTCCGTCGGCATCATATGCGACGACTGCCCGCCAACGTGCCCGAAAGTGCCGGGATATTTAAAGGCCGCATAAAAAGCGGCATAACCGCCTTCGTCTCCGCCCATCACTGCCCGCGTTTCCGGCTTGGTCAGCGTGCGATACCTGGCGTCAATGAAAGGAACGATCTCTTGCGCCACCATCTGCGCGTATTGATCGCGAAGCTGACGCGCATATTCCACGGTGCTGTTCGGCGCGTGAATGAATACCGCAATCACCGGTTCGATCGTTTTGCCGATGAGATTATCCAGCGTATTGGCCATTTTACCAAAACGCAAAGCCTGCTGGCCGTAATTGACGTAAACCACGGGATAACGCTTGCCCGAATTAGCATAGCCGTTGGGAAGATAAATT
This sequence comes from uncultured Cytophagia bacterium, assembly GCA_964447935.1. Taxonomy (GTDB): domain Bacteria; phylum Zhuqueibacterota; class Zhuqueibacteria; order Zhuqueibacterales; family Zhuqueibacteraceae; genus Zhuqueibacter. Next base: position 3,385 of record CAYUVM010000567.1, read on the forward strand.
TGCAGCGCGCGCGAGCCGGCGATAATTTTGCTTTCGAATTGTAAACTGTCAATTGTGCCGCGCGGTCCAGTGGAGGGATCGAGATGCGTCGGGCGCTCGAACTTCGGCATCGCCAACTCCGAAAAGCGACCCGAGAATCCGCCGGCATTCACCGGATTCAACGGATCGACCAGCGGCTGCTCAAAATTTTTGAAGAAGCGATAGTTCAACCGCGCGTCCGGCTCGACT
>CAYUVM010000568.1:0-3602 GCA_964447935.1 uncultured Cytophagia bacterium
AATACAAACTGCGCACGCGCGGCGTCGGTGAAGGCGGCGTCAACGCCCTGCGAGTTTCATGGCATCTTTATAATTCGTTTGATGAAGTGAACCGCGTTTTGGAGGGGGTGAAAGAGGCAGCTAAACTTTAATGACGCTGAAAAAATCATCACATCATATTCAGGGTATTACGGATAGCAGCATGTAGTTTCACCATAAACTCTTTCTCCAATTTTCCCAACCGTTGAACCAGGCGTGATTTATCCATCGCGCGACTTTGCTCTGTTAAAGCCTTGGACAAATAATTCAATCCTCCGTGTCCCGAAGGAATCAGAACATGGCTGGGTGAAACTTTTTGCGTTGAAGATGTTACTGGAACCACAACGACTAACTGGCTAAATTGGTTGATCCATTCATTGGACACCACAATGACCGGGCGCTTCTTTTGGATTTCTACCCCAATTGTAGGATCCAAGTTGGCGAGGAAAACCTCTCCTTCATGAACCTCCATTGGCCTCCTCCGCCTGGATAAACGTGTTCACTTCATTCTCCAAGATGGCAAAATCAGCAAACATTTGCTTCTCTTCGATAAGGTCGTCAGTCCCCATATTTTGATAGTACTGCCGATATTGTTGTGCCAAAAGCTTGCGTTTTTGATACAGAAGATATTTTTCTAAAAGCGTCAAAGCAAGGGCGCCAACGTCCAATCGTGGGAAAATCGTCTCTGCTTCCTGAACAATTTTTGACGGCAATGTCACTACGATGTTCTTAGCCGACATTTCAGTGGATGGATACATTAAATACTCCTCGGATTGGGTCGAGTTTTATGATTTGCTGCCAAGCGTTACCTGCTGGCTAAAAATACAAAAAGAATTTCTGGAATACAAATAAAAATTTAGGCAATCACTTTAATCCCAACTTTTTCTCCGCTTCGTCTCCGGCTTCTTCCACGCTAACATGCTTCCGTTCCAGCCGGCCGTACATTTGCACCGGCACGGTTCCCACTGGATTGTGGCGATATTCATCGACGCCGCGGCATAAATACGTTTTGAAATGCGGATTGACCGACAAGTCACATTTCACTTTTGTGCGCGAATAACGCGCCGTCAATCCAGCGCGGCGGCGATTGGAGTGGTTCGCCGGCGAGCCGTGTACGACATTATCGTGGTGAATCGAAATCTGCCCAGCTTTTAAATTCAGTGAAATCGCGCTGTCCTCGCGAAACTGGCCTTTTTCACATTCCAGCGTCAGCACTGAATCGGTTGCTTGCGAGCGCGCATGTTTTAAAAGTCCGACTCTGTGCGAGCCGGGAATGATTTGCATCGCCGCATTTTCCGCATCAGTGTCATCAAAGGCCATCCACACTGTCAACGATTCATGCGGCTCCAGCGGCCAGTAATAAGCATCCTGATGCCAGCCCACTGTGGATTTGCTGTGCGGCTCTTTGATAAAAAAATTCGACGCCCACAAATAAAACGGCCCCAGCAAATCTTCCACATAATCCAAAATCGTTGCATTCATGCAAAGATTGTAGAGAAAACGGCTGCTCTCATGCCATTCGCGAATCTCCTTCGCATCCTCGCCGGGGCGTAATAGCTTCAATAATTCCGGCAATCCCGCATTCATTTGTTGCACTTCGATAGAACTAAACACCGGTGGCAGGCCCATTAAATAACCGTTTGTTTCGAAAAATTCTTTTTGCGCGGCGGTGAGACGATTATTGGACATGTCATGCCTCCTTTTGCTTAATCTGCGATAATTTTTCCGCTTCCGGCCTCTCTTTATAATATTCATCCAGCGGATAACATCCCGAAATCAATCCATTGCGCGGGGCGGTGGTGCAATCGCTGAACGTGCGGCAGAAATGTTTGCGCTGTAGAGGCTTTCCCGCCAAAACATCGGCGGCAAAATCGGGATAACTCAAAACCAAACGCCCGTAGCCGACGAAATCAACTTGTTGGGTGCGAACAAAATATTGCGCCACGTGCGGCAGCCATTCCTGCAAATATGTGTAACCGGTGCCGACAAAAGTGAGTTCGGGGCGATGCTGCTTCAGTCGAGCCGTCGCGTGAATTTGGCGTGCAACGCCAACGAGTGGATCTTCCGGCGGCTGATAACCATCCGACGGCGGAAAGAGCGCCGGCCGTTGAACATGTGGATTGTAATAAGGACTGCCGGCGGTAATGCACACGAGTTGAATTTGTAATTCTGCGAGCAAGTCGAGAAATTGATACGGCTCGCTCAAATCGATACCAACCCCAGAGCCGTCGCCGCCAAAGGCGTAGCGATATTTTTCGCCAAACGGTTCGGGTTCGCCAATTTGTTCAGGGCCCGGATGAAATGGAATAAAATCAAAAGCGCTGAACCGCACCCCAAGATCGAGTCCCGGAACATTGGCGCGAATGCCCGCAACGATCTCGCGCAGAAAGCGCGTGCGATTCTCAAAACTGCCGCCGTAACGACCCTCGCGGTCAACGGCGCTGAGAAATTCGTGGCCGAGGTAACCGTGGCAATGTTTGATATCAACAAACGCAAAACCGGCACGCTGTGCCAATTTTGCCGCGCTGATAAAATCTTCAATGAGCCGCGTGATCTCGTCATCCGTCATCTCCGGTGTTTCGCTCGTTTTAAACTTGAGATCCAGAATCGGATGATGATAGAGAATCTTCGACTCGAGAACTTTCGAGGTTGGTCGCGCGAAACGGCCGGAATGGGTGAGTTGTAAGCCGATCAGCAAATCATCGCTGCGGCCATACAGCGCTTCATGAACTTTTACCAACGTTTCGCGCAGCGCCGCAAGATCGCCAAGATTTTTTTCATTGATTAAAAGCTGGTTGGGATTCGCACGTCCATCTTGGCGCACCGCCACCGCTTCGCCGCCCCAAATCAGCTTCGCGCCGCTCATGCCGAAACGCTGCCAGCGCCGAATCGTCGGCTCCGTCGGCTTGCCGTCCGTCGTGCCGTCCCAGCCTTCCATCGGCAAAACGGAAAAACGATTGCCGATGGTAAAACCATTGGCTAAACGATACGGCTGCGCAAGCGGCGCGTCCGGCCCGCTTCGAACTGGCTCGTCAAAGGGCAAATCTATTTGCAACTGCGCGAGATAGGCGCGGAAGTCACCGGCAGTTTTAAGCGTAGCGATACGTCGATAAGTCATTTTTACTTGAACACTGAAAACTGATCACTAATTACTTTCTTTCATCTGACATCCGGCGGTACGGTTTCCGGATGCACGCCCGGCACGACTTGCAAAGCATATTGGTGCCAGTAATATTTATGCGCGTCGGATTTCCAATTGGAATAGATCGTTTCCCAACTGTGTAGTTGCATGTGCGGGCGAACGGTATCCCACACAATCGGCTCGCTGGCCAGTTGATAGCGAAAATCGCAGGAGAGCCGTAGCGTTTCGGGCGTGGTATTGTGATAGGCTTTATGCACCAACAAGGCATGAAAAATAATCACATCACCGAGCTTGAAATCACTGGCATGCCATTCTAGTTTATTCTCATCCACGTCGGTGCACAGGCCGCCAGTGCCTTCGGCTTTTTTAATCGGTAGCACGCCGAGACGATGCGAGCCGGCGGCAATGCCAAGCCCACCGAGCGGGCGCGGGCAATCGCTCA
>CAYUVM010000569.1:0-3601 GCA_964447935.1 uncultured Cytophagia bacterium
GCGGCAATGCCGATGAAGTCGTGGTGTTGTACAACGGCGTTAAAATGAACAACACCTTCGATAATGTTTTCGACCTGGCCTTGATTGATCTCGAAGATGTCGAGCGCTTCGAGGTGATCAAAGGCAGCAACACCGCGCTGTACGGGCCGGAAGCGTTTTCCGGCGTTATCAACATCGTGCCCAAAGCGCAACATGATTATAGCGTGCGCTTTCAACAACGCGTCGGCACTTACCGTTCCGGTAATTGGAGCCTGCATCTCGATCCCAGCTCGCTTTTTCAAAACAAATCGCGTTTCAATGCCTCGTACAGTTTTAAGCGCGGCGGCACGAAACGGGAATTTGTCGATTCGGCAACCGATGAAAGCAGCCTCAATAACACTTCACTGCATCACACCGGCAACCTCGTTTACCATTTTTCCGAAACTGAAGACGGCCAGCCGCGCAACAAGCTCAGCGCAATGTACATTCATTCCACCTTGGAGTATGATAACCGGCGGGATAGTGAACAACTCAATAATTTAAACCAACTGCTTTCCCTCCGTTACAGCGGCGATATCGGGAAAATCCGGGATTTTGATTTTTCCGCCGGTCTGCGCCAGTTGGACGAAGAACAGTTTTTAAACGCCGTCGGAACTGGCGTCCTCAACCGCGACATCAACGATCGGGCCTTGCATGCCAATGTCGAGAAACGATTCCGGGCCCCGGTGGTCGATTTGCTGTTTGCTTATCAATTTCAGCACGCCGAGTTGGATTTTAAAGACGTGCGCACCGGGTTCAACGAAGTTGCGCTCGGTCCGGAAAGCGGCCTCCTGCAGCGCCGGCAACACGGCCTCGTGGCCATTGCTAAATGGCACAATGCCAAACCTTCGGAGGCTTTTCAAACCATTGATTTTGACGCAAGCCTGCGTCACGACATTGTCCAGGATGAGCAGGATATCGTGCTGCGCGCCGCCGCACCCAACGCCGCGCAGACGCAGCAATTGCTGACCAATGACTGGCGCGAAACCATGTTTAAATTTTCGCTGAACATGGCCGGATTGCGCAATAATCTCTCTTACAATGCGTTTTTAAAATTTGGCAAGAATACGAAGTTTCCAACGCTGTTTCAGCAAATTAGCGTGCCCGATGCCGGCGCCGATGTGCGCAATCGCCCGAACTTGAATCCTGAAAAAAACCGCAGCGTTGAAATGGGAGTGACGCTGACGCGCGAGATTAACGTGCACCCGTCCATTTACGGGTGGGGGCTTTCCGGCATTTTCTTTCAGAATCACTATGACAACAAATTTCGGGTGTTTGCCACTTACGGCGTGCCGGTTGCTTTTTATGACAATGTCATCAACGCCCGCATCTCCGGGTTTGAAACTAAACCCAGCCTCTATTTATTTCGCAAAAAAGTCACGCTCGAAATCGGCTTGTCGCGCTATTATATTTCCGAGCGCGCCGCCTTTCCGTTTAAATCGGATTTAAAGCGCACGCTGAGTTTTATTGTTGACCATGCGGGGTATTCATTCCAAGCACTGTGGTTTAAAGAAGGCGAACAATCGGGCTGGCTGCGCCGTTCCGGCTCGGATTTAACCCGCGTGACCCCGGGCGATTTTGGCGAAGTGATTTTACCGGGTTATACCAACCTTGATGCGCATCTCAGCAAAACCTTCGAGTTTGGCCACCTCAAAGTTTTCCTTAATGCCAGCGGCCGTAATTTATTGAATGGGGAGGAAGTCGTCCTGCAGGGCATCGCGCTGCGCGACCGGCGTTATTATTTGACGCTCGGCGCGCAATACTAAAAAATCACCGTTACCGGTTTCATCGGGAACGACGAGTCGTAATGCCCGAACTTTTTCAGCGTTTTCTGTTTGAATAAAGAGATTGTCATTTCGAGTCCCGCGCACGGGACGAGAAATCTTTTGCCATAGAGATTCCTCGTCGCTTCTCGGAATGACATCTTCACTCATTTAGAAAACGCTGTAATCCGGCCGCGGCGCTTTTAAAAGCCTGCACAAATTCACTAGCCGGCGAGAAATAGACGTTATTTAATCGGTGACGCTAAACAACCCTTTAACCTGCCGCGTTATGCTGCTCAAAAATATTTTCACTGCCGTCCTTGTCGGTGTTTTGGTTATGGGCTGTGAGAAAAGCCCGTTTAATGGAGACATCAGCAATCCGCTCAATCAAGAGGTTCGCGGCAGAGTCGCTTTAAGCGATGCCGGTAGTCCGGAGGGCATTTATGTATGGATGGAGGACACGCCGCTCTCGACAACCACGAATGCCGCAGGCGAGTTTGTGATAGCGCTACCGCCGGTGGCTTCCAACAGCAGCGTCTATGCCAACCGGGTGTTCAATCTTTATTTTTATGTGGCCAATTACAAATTAAGCTCGGCAGCGGTTACCGTAGTGAACGGCGAGTTTTTGTATGCGCATGGCGAGGTCAATCCCCATGGCGAGTTGATTGGGACGCGGTTCATGGCCAAGCTGCTCAATATCAACACTGAAATCGATCCCCAGGTGGTGCTGTCAAATTATTCCGACTACATTAACGTGGTGGTTACTTTAAGCGCGGTAAGCGATTCCGTGGAAGTGGTTTTCCCCAAGCTCATCGGCGGCGAGTTAGGCGCCATCCTCTTTCGCAACCTGGAAAGCGGCCGGATCTTCACTGATGCGCCGGAAATCAATGCGGGGGTGCGGCTGGTTAAAAAAATCGGCAAAGAGCCGGAAACGTTTTCCTTTTCGTTTGATTTAAAGCGCGGGAACCTGCCGATTGGGCGCTATGAAGTAATCCCCTACTTTCTTATTGAGCAGGCGAGAATGCCGCACGGTCTACTCACGAGCATCAGCCAAAAAGCTCAAGAAGTCGGCCCCGATTTTCTTAAAATCCCCTTCCGCCGCGCCGGCGGCCAGTTTGCGATCCGCGAAATAGAATGAGAAAAGATAGGATTTTACTTGCTGCGCTCGGCGTGAATACCAGCCGCCGAATTTTTTTATTGTCGATTTTTAACTTGAGCACAGTAAAATAGCTCGCCCTCGAAACTGAATGCAGCGCCTCGCTTTTCGATGCTTCCACACTCGGCTTGCCCTTCCTGTCGCGCAACACCCTGCTCAGCGACGGAAGGACAGAGAGCCAAGTTCGAGATCAGCACAGACGTTCAAGTTACCACTCAACGGAATTTATGCCACTGCCCTTCCGTCCGCTTGAGCAGGTGTTAGGTGTTGCACGAATTCTTATCTCGTTAAGCGCATAGTTTCGAATACCATCGAAATTTGTATTTACCTTCAACCAATTTTTATATTAACTCAAATTTGCTTTGATACAGAACTTCCTTAGTAATATTTTTCCCTAAATGGGAATTGAATTTTTGTCATCAGCGCAATATATGTTAAAATGGCTATTATAGAACCTATGACTGCTACCACTGTCCATCCTATAGTTTCTTTGATAGAATATCCTGCATAGGACAAATTTACCAATACGATTCCGCCTAAAAGTAGTGAATTACTTAAAATTGCTAAGTCAATTAGGGTTCCTCTTAACACGTTTAGAATACTTATTATTATATCAACTTTCTGACTTCGTGGTTTGAGGCTGTAAAAACAGGGTTGCGGCGGC
>CAYUVM010000570.1:0-3600 GCA_964447935.1 uncultured Cytophagia bacterium
TCAAAGAACAAAAAAACGAAAACGTCATAAACTAACTTAACATTGTCAAGCTAATACTACAACGTTAAGTCGTTACAAATGCCGTCCCGAAAGGGACGATTTGACAATAGCCACGTCATTTATGGCGTGGTAAATGAGAAAATAGAATGGTAGTCCCGTTAGGGACGGTTGAAAATAGTGCGCGCTTATAAACAAAACCGTACAATTTCAATCGTCCCTTCGGGACTTGTGATAATTTTCTCCGCCATTCCCAGAGATAAATCTCTGGGCTATCGTCATTTCGTCCCTTGCGGGACTTTTCAATCGGCGACTGAAAAACCTCGGTATTAACTTAACGTTGTAGTACTCATCTCAAAGTCAAAATCCGTTTGGAGAAACATGAAACCTCTTTTAAAATTTTTATTAATCGTGGGGCTCTTGGCCTCTGGCTGCTCCTCAAACTTGTTGCGCAAAAACACCGCACCCGCGCCGCTCATCTACGAAGTCAATCTCAACGACCGCGCCGATGATTTGTTCAAAGTCAAATTATCCATCAACGATCTCAAGAATGAAAATGCGGTGTATCAATTCGCTTCTACCGCGCCCGGCACTTATCAGGTGATGGACATTGGCCGTTTCGTGCGCGATTTCAAGGCCCTGGATGCGCAGGGCGATACTTTGAAAACGGAGCGGCTCTCGACGAACCAATGGAAAATCCACGAAGTCGAGCGCGCGCGGGAAATCCGCTACAGCATCGCCGAGACCTGGGATACGCCAGTGGACGAGCATCGTATCTATCCGATGGCCGGCACTTCGCTCGAAGCGGATCATGTACAGATCAACGGCCAAGCGGTGTTCGGTTTTCCAGCCGGCATGCAAAATCGCCCGCTGCAAATCAAGCTCGTTTATCCGCAAAATTGGTTGCTCGGCACGCCGCTCAATCGCAACAGCGATGGCACTTTTTACGCCGACAACTACGATCACATCGTTGATTCACCGTTTTTGCTGGGCCACTTGACGCGCGCGGAACTTGACGTCAAAGGCAGCAAAGTGGAAATTTACGCGTATTCAAAATCGAGCCGGATCAAAGCCGAGCAAATTCTCACGAGCGCCAAAGAAGTGCTGCTGGCTGCCGCGGCGTTCACCAACGGCTTGCCAGTGAAGCGCTATACGTTTCTGTTTCATTTTGAAGATGGCAACAAGGGCGCGCTGGGCGCCTGGGAACACTCTTACAGTTCGTTGTACACGTTCAACGATGCGACCTTCGAGCAAATGTTGCGACAGGATATCGCCGGCATTATGGCGCACGAATTTTTTCACATCGTCACCCCGCTCAACATTCACAGCGAGATCATCGCGCAATTCAATTTCGTCGAGCCGGTGCCCTCCGAGCATCTTTGGCTGTACGAAGCCACCACCGAGTGGGCGGCGCAAATCATGAAACTGCGCGGCGGCTTGATCACGCCGGAGCAGTACACACAAATTCTCCAAAACAAGCTCAACATCGACGATAATTTTGACAAGACTTACAGTCTGAGCAAGCTGGCGCTCACTTCTTACGCGCCGGAAGGACAGCAGCAGTACGGCAACATCTATCATCGCGGCGCCATCATCGTCGGGCTGCTGGACATCCGGCTGTTGGAGCTTTCCAACGGTAAGCGCGGGTTGCGCGAAGTCATCAATCAGCTCGCGAAAACTTATGGCCCCGAACGCGCTTTTCCGGAGAAAAAATTTTTCGATATCTTCGTCGCGATGACCCATCCCGAAATCGCCGATTTTTTTGAGCGGTATATTAAAAATGCGGAACCGCTGCCGGTCGCCGAATACTACAGCAAACTGGGGATTAAATATTCCGAGGAGATTCGCACCGGCCAACAAGTGGCCTCTCTGGGCATGGGAATCACGTTCAAAGAGGGCCGGTTTGCTTTGGTCAATGTTTCGCCGGAGATGCAACAGCAGGGCCTGCGCGACGGAGATTTCGTGGTGGCGTGCAACGGCAAAGCGGCGAAATTAGAAACCATCCAGGAGATCGGGCAGGAGTTGCAGCGCTTGCAGGCCGGCCAGACGTTCGAGCTGAAGATCGAGCGTGAGCAAAAGGAAATGGCTTTGAGCTTGAAAACACTCTCCAAAGAGCAAGTCAATCGCCACGTTTTTGCAATTGCTCCGAATGCTTCCGAGAAACAGTTGGCGCTGCGGAAAATTTGGCTGCAGAATCTGTAAAAAACGCCTGGAATTGTGGCGATTGGTGTTTATATTTTTACATCACTTTGACCAAGCGCCGGGTCAAAAAGACCTTAGCGGCGGATTCGCTTTTTGCATAACGCCACGCTTCCATGCTCGAACGCTTGCAGCAAAAAATTTCTCTGTTCTGGCAGTTTCAAATCCTCGGCTGGCTCGCCTTTGGCGTGGCCATGGCTTTCTCGCGCGTCGGCGTGTATTCTTTTTCGTACATGGCGGTCGATAAAGCCGTGCTGGCGGGATTGGGTATCTTGCTTACCATGCCGTTGCGAGTTTTTTATCAACGTTTGCGTCAACGGCAACTCAACTTGCTTGCTATAATCATCAGCAGCGCAATTTGTTCTTATTTGCTCGCGCTGCCCTGGACTGCCGGACATAACCTTGCGATGTTTTGGTACGAAGCGTGGCTGCGCAACGCGCCGGTAAAAATCACGCGCGTGTTTTACGGCAGCCTGTATCATTCTTTCGTGCTGATGGCGTGGAGCGTGCTTTATTTCGCCATCAAAAACTATCAGGAGTTGCAGGGGGAAAAAGAGCGCAAACTAAAAGCCGAGGCTTCGGCACAGCGCGAACGGCTGCGCGCGTTGCGCTATCAACTCAATCCGCACTTTCTCTTCAACACACTTAACGCCATTTCCACTTTGGTTGTCGAAGGCCGGAATCGCGCGGCTACCGCCATGATTGCGCGTTTGAGCGAGTTCTTGCGCCTGTCGCTCGCCGATTCGGAGCGCGCGGAAATTCCGCTCGTGGAAGAGTTGGAGTTTGTCCGGCGCTATCTCGAAATCGAGCAGCTTCGTTTTGGCGAGCGCTTGCAAGTGCGTCTCGATATGCCAACGGAAACACTCGCCGCGCTCGTGCCCAATTTGATTTTGCAACCGTTGGTGGAGAATGCCATTCGCCATGCCATCACGCATCGCAAAACTTCCGGCGTCGTCGAGATTACAGCGCAGCGCGTGGAAAATGAACTGCATTTGCGCGTGAGTGATTGCGGCCCCGATATGCCAAAGAACGGCAATGGCGCACTGAACAACGGCATCGGTTTGAAGAACACCCGTCGGCGCCTCGAAGAACTTTATGGCGGGCAACAGCACTGCGAGTTGTACTCGAACAACATGGGCGGGCTGACCGTCAGCTTACAAATTCCTTTTCGGGTTGATGGACAAAACGTATCTGAACGCAACGGACATGAGGGAAATGAAAAGGAGTCCCTTCGAGATTTCGTATACAACCCTGTCATGCCCGCGAAAGCGGGCATAAAGATGTCTTGATGGCAATTATTTTCTTAACCAGAGTCATTCATAACCACCAAGACACGAAGGCACAAAGTTTTAAATCAACTTTCTGACTTGGTGTTTTAGCCCCGATTTTATTGGCTCTTTTTAG
>CAYUVM010000571.1:0-3599 GCA_964447935.1 uncultured Cytophagia bacterium
TTTTCCCGCGAGCGTTGTTGCACGGTAATTAGGCGTCGCATCAATCCGGCAATGCTCCGGCCGAAACGCCACGTGCACGTTGGCGCCGGGCGCGAATTGTGGTTGGGCCGTCAAAAGCAGTTGCCAGCCTTCTCCGGCAATCGTCATATTTTCCGCGTCACGCGTTTGCACCTTTCCCGGTAACACATTGCTGGCGCCAATAAAGCTCATCACAAAAAAATTGCTGGGCGTTTGATAAACCTCTTCCGGTGTGCCGATTTGTTGCGCCGCGCCCTGATGCATGATCAGCATACGATCTGACAACGCCAGCGCCTCGTCTTGATCATGGGTGACATAAATTGTAGTGATGCCAAGTTGCCGTTGTAAACGTTTCAACTCCGTGCGCGTCGTCCGGCGCAGTTGCGCGTCGAGATTGGACAGCGGCTCATCGAGCAATAAAATTTGGGGTTCCACCGCAATCGCCCGCGCCACCGCGACGCGCTGCTGCTGTCCACCGGAAAGTTGGGTGACGAGACGATTTTGCAAAGCGCGCATTTCGACTAAATCCAGCGCGGCCGCGACCCGATCATTGATTTCATTTTGCGGCCGTTTGCGGGCCCGCAGCCCGAAGGCGACATTTTCAAAAACGGTGAGATGCGGAAAAAGCGCATAGTTTTGAAAAACCATGCCGGTGTGGCGTTGCTCGGCGGGGAGTGCAGTGACCTCTGCGTTGTCGAAAAAAATACGGCCGGCCTCCGGAGCTTCAAAGCCCGCCAACATTCGCAAGGTCGTCGTCTTGCCGCAGCCGCTGGGCCCGAGAATGCTGAAAAACTCGCCATCGCGAATCTCAAACGACAAATCGCGAACGGCTGGAGTGTTGCCGAAAGATTTTTTTATATTTTCAAATCGAACGCGCGCCATGATGGGTAAAGCAAAAAAGAAAAAAGCAAACGGCAAAAAAGCAAATTGAAAATGCTGATGACGGAAAACTGATCACTGACCGCTGGCAACTGACGCGCGGCCTTTATTTCGAATATTGTGATCCCAATGTTGCATCCAGGTGGCACTGCTGTCGGCAAAAAGCTGCCAATCCATTGGCAGGCTGCGATATTGCGCGGGATTAAACTCCGGGCGGATTTGCGCGAAATCCAAATCCTGGCGCGTCGGCACGCGGTAGTATTGTTGCGCGGCATGCACGAAAGATTCCGGCGTGGTGATGAACTCATAAAACTGGCGCGCCAGTTCGGCACGGGCGGGGTCGTTGTCTTTGCGCGCGACGACGGCCAAACCTTCTGGAACCATCGGTGTGCCGCTTTGTGGGACGATGTAATCAAAAGGATACTGATCTTTTTCCCGCCGCAGCAACACATCGGGGAGATTCCACAAAGATAAATCAGCTTCGCCGCGGGCAAGTGCAATGTAGAACAACGTTTGATCGCCGGGATAACTTTTGGTGTTGGCATCAAGCCGCCGCAGCCAGTCGAAGCCGGCCGCGGTGGAATTTTGTTCTTGATAGCGGCGGTAAATCATCGCAAAAAAAATCGCGCGCATCGTGCCCGAGGGCATCGGTTCGCGAATGGAAATGCGGCCCTGCCATTTCGGCTCCAACAGCTCGTCCCAATCTTTGGGCGCGTCGGCAGCGGAAATTTTTTGTGAATTGTACATGATCACTTCCGGCGTCAGGTACGTGCCGTACCAACGATCTTGCGGATCATGATAACTCGCGTCGATGTGCGCCGCCCAACTCGGGCGATAGGATTCCAATAGACCCTCGGCGGCGGCTTGCATAAACAGCGGAGAGGGCGCGCCCCACCACAAATCGGCTTGTGGATTCGTTTTCTCCGAACGCAAACGATCCAAAACATTTTGCGATCCCATGTCCTGCCAGCGGATCAATGCGCCGGGATGGGTTTGCTCAAAACGTTTGGCAAAATCGCCGAGCAACTCTTTGCCGTGTGGGGAGTAGACGACGATTTGCAGTTCTGCTTTGCCGCAGGCGAGACTTAAAAGCGCTAGGCCTATGAGCAAAAAGCCCGGCTTTATTTGGGGTCGATTGAGACGCGACAAAGTTTTTTGGAGAAAGCGAAAAAAACGTTTGGCTTGAATCACGATGAGGCTTGGTTCCGTTTTGAATGACAATAAACATCAACTAACTGCCGTTGATTGCAGCTTTCTAATTTATTTTTTTCGGACAAAAAGGCAAGCGTTTTTTCGGCTTAAAAAACATAACGCGAAACCCCGAACATGACGCGCAGATCGCGAATGCGGCGTGAATGCGTGGCTAAACCTTCTAAATCGGCATTGTTGACATTCTCGGTGCCAAGCGCATAAGTGAGATCAAAAGTGAGAAATCCGCCGAGCAGGGGATAGCGCAAGCCGGCGTCAAATTCCGGCGTGAACGTCAGCTCATTAAACAGAACTTTGATATTGGCTTCGCCGTCGGAAATGCTGGGATCGTCAAACTCAGCGCGGAAGCGCGCGGCAAGCAATGTTTCCACATTAATGCCGGCAGAGATAAAACTTTGCAAACGTTGGTGGTGAAAAAAGACCCGCAGCTTTTGCGGCAACCCGATATACCGGGCGCGGCGAAAGTAACGAAAGGTGAAAACGCTGTCAATATCGCGCGCCGAATATCCATGCACGATATAATGGATTCCGGTCACATAACTGACATGTTCGCCGAACGCCAGTTCGGCTTCCAGGAGAATGCTCGGCTCTTTCACCATCCTGGCGTTCACGGTTTCACCGGTTTTTTTGTCTTTCACGAGCATCTTGGCGAAATTGCGCCCGCCTTTAATGGCGACGCCGAATTTGTCGCCGGCCGCGGCATTCGTGATGCACAACAACAGCAGCCCGCAACAAAAAATAATTTGTTTCATCGAGGTTTTCCTTCCAGGGTTAATAGGAAGAGAGAATGGATCGCGACGGTTTTGTTTAAATAAATTTTTAGCGAATCACCGCCAGCTTTTTTTGTAACACCATCTCTGCAACTTGCAAACGATAAAAATAATTTCCGCTGGCGACTTCACGGCCAACTTCGTCGCGGCCGTCCCAATATACGCTGTGGCGGCCGGCTTGATGAGAGCCGTTGATTAACGTGCGTAGGCGCTGGCCGTTGAGGTTGTAAATCGCCAACTGCACTGCTGCGGAAGTTGGTAACGCGAACTCAATTTTCGTCCCGGGGTTGAACGGATTCGGATAATTTTGCGCCAACACCGGGGTCAATGGTAAATTATTATTTTGTGTTATCGTTTCATCAACATTCGTGAGGCTCGCCAGCTCGAGCGTATACATTGAGCGACCGTGTGTGCCGGCGACCAGCAAGCGGCGCGGCGCATGAAAAGCGAAATCATAAACCGAAACCAATGGCAAGCCTTCGCCCAGTAGCGCCCAACTTTGGCCGGCATTGCTCGAATAAAACGCGCCGATATCCGCGCCGACATAGAGAAAATTGGGAAACTTTGGATCAACCACAATCGTATTCACCGGCGCGTCCGGCAAATTCGCGCTGATGTCCTGCCACGAAGTCCCCATATTGACCGTGCGAAAAACCTGCGGCTGCGGCGAATTCCATTTCAACCCCGAAAACGTCAGGTAAGCAATATTCGCATTCGTCGGAT
>CAYUVM010000572.1:0-3594 GCA_964447935.1 uncultured Cytophagia bacterium
TTCCGAGCGCGTGATGATTCTCTCCGGCGATCATATTTATCACATGGATTACAGCCAGATGATCGCCTATCACAAAAGCCAGAAAGCTGATCTCACCATCGGCATGATGCGCGTGCCGTGGGAAGAGACACACCATTTCGGCATTGCGACGGTCGATGGCGACTTTCGCCTCGTCGACTGGGAAGAGAAACCGAAACAGGCCAAGAGCAATCTCGCCTCGATGGGCATTTATGTGTTCAACACGGATTTCCTTTCGTATTGCCTCACGGAAATTCCGGAGCATGATTTTGGGAAGAACGTCATTACGACGGTGATCAAAACGCATAAGGTGCATGCGTACATGTTCGAAGGCTATTGGCGGGATGTGGGAACACTGCAATCCTATTGGAGCACCAACATGGATTTGCTCCGGCCGGATTCGGGTTTGAACCTCAGCGCGTGGAAGACGTTCACGAATTTGCAGGAAGAGGGCCGGCGCGGCGACCGCCAGCCGACGCGCATTCAACCAACTGCGAAAGTTGCGAACAGTTTCATCTCGCAAGGGTGCGTGATCGAAGGTGAAGTCTCCAATTGTATTCTCTCGCCCGGCGTCAAAGTGTTGCGCGGCGCCAAGGTCAGTGATTCGGTGATCATGCACGATTCCGTGGTCGAAGCCGGTGCTGTGGTTGATCACGTGATTGCAGATAAGTTGACGCGCTTCGGTAGCGCTTGCCAGGTCGGGCGTGGTGACGCGGCGCAATTCAATAAACGGTTTCCCGATCATTTAAAAGAAGGTTTGACCGTGGTCGGCAAAGAAGCCCATATTCCGGCGAGGATCAAAGTCGGAACCAATTGCATCGTTTATCCGAAAGTCGACGCGAGCGCATTTCCGGCGGAAGAAATTTCCGACGGCGGCACGATTGCGATATGATTTCGTTGCGCTATGTATTAGCCACGCCGATGTCATCCCGAAGGGATCCTGTTTCGAAATGAGCTCTGGGCTTGCGATAAACAAGAACCCGACGCGATGACATGTTGCTTCAAGCGTTACAGGACGTTTAATTCAGCAGTGGACATCATGTGAAGGCTATTTTATTGGTTGGCGGGCTTGGCACCCGGCTGCGCCCGATGACGTTAACTTGCCCCAAACCGTTATTGCCCATTGGCAACCTGCCTCTGCTCGAGCGCATCGTACTAAATCTGCGCGCTCATGGAATCAAAGAATTTGTTTTTCTTCTGCACTATCAACCCGAACGTTTCATCACGGCGCTTGGCGATGGCCGCCGCTGCGAAGCGCGTTTTCATTATGTGGTGATGGATGAAGATTTGAGCACGGCCGGTAGTGTGAAGTTTGCGCGCGAGTATATCACCGAAACCACGCTGGTGCACTCCGGCGATATTCTGGCTGACCTGCCGTTGCGCCGGATGTTCGCTTTTCACCGTCGCCGGCACGCGCTCGTGACGCTGGCGTTGCATCCGGTGGCAGCGCCGCTGCCCTATGGTTTGGTGTTGCGCGAGAGTGATGGACGCATTCGGCGTTTTTTTGAAAAGCCGACCTGGCCGCAGGTGTTCAGCGATTGGATCAACGCCAGCATTTATCTCATCGAACCGGAACTCATCAATCACATTCCCGGGGAGAACCGTGCAGTTCTATTCGAGCAGGAAGTTTTTCCGCCGCTGGCCGCGGCGAAAGCGGCGATTTACGGTTTTCCGATCGAGGGCTATTGGCGCGACGTCGGCACGCCGGAAGATTTGCGGCTCGCTAACATGGATTATCTGAATAGCCGGTTGCCGCAGAAAATGCTGGCCCCGGATGAACGCACCTGGCTTATTCCCCGTGGAGAAAAAAGTGTCTCGCATTTCGTGATCGGCCACGACAGCAAACTCGCGCCGGACGCGCATGTTGAAACATCCGTGATCGGCGCCAATTGCACCATCACGTCGCACGCAAAAATTCAGGGGGCGGTGATTTTTGACGAGGTGCGTATCGAACGCGGGGCTTTGATCAATAACGCTATTCTCATGCGCGGTGTCGCGGTTGACACCAAGGCCGAGGTGCATCAGTATGCCGTGCTCGCGGAGAATGCGCAAGTCGGCGCGGCGGCCATCGTTGCGGCCAATGCCGTGGTGCGAACCGATGCACTAGTTGCGCCCGGCGAAACGCTGCACGCCAAGCGGGTGTTGCCGACGGGATACCTCCGCCGTTTTGTGGACGGCGGCAGCCTTATCGGCTCGATTAAAGGCGGGATGAGTGTGGACTTGATGCGTTGGGTGGGAAAAACTTTTGCGTTGCGCCAACGCCAAAATGCAAAAAGTGAAAAAACGCAAAATGGCGAAACGATGACTTTGTTGCTGGCGACGCAAGATGAAGAGCATTTCAATGCGTGGTCGCGGGCGCTGGCGCAGGGCATGTTGTCGGCGGGAAGCGAAGTGCATTTGCTCGAATCCGTTACCCTGCCGCTCGCGCGCTGGGCACTACAAAAAGGGCGGCACGCAGGCGGGATTTATCTCGGCGCCGATCGCCACGCCGAGTTGCTCCGGCTTGCTTTCATGCATTCGACGGCGGAAGATTTTTCGACGGAAGAAACGTGTTCGCTTGAACGCATTGATTTGATCGAGGCGCCGGCAAAAGGCGCGTTGCGATTGCTCGACGCGACGCCGATTCGTGAAGATTATTTGGGCATGGTCAGCAATTGTGCTTGTACCGGCCGTGATGCTACAGCGCAACGGCTGCAGCCGTTGCCGCCATCCATTTTAAACAAATCCGTTCCGGTGCGTATCGGGGTGGTCGGCCAAGCGGCGGAGCAAATCATTACCCAGTTTTTTGCGATGGTCGATTGTGCTGCGCAAGTCGATACATTCCCGTTGGATCGGTCTGCGAGTTTTCGCCGCCATACCCGCGCCGCGCAGAAAGCATTCATGCAATCGTTGACGGATGACGTCGGTCTCGGCGTTTGGATTGGCGGCGTCGGTGAGCGTATTCAGCTTGCGCTGCCCGGCTACGGCATGTTGCCGCGCGGCCGCAGTGATGCGGTGATCGCGCGTTTGCTCATTGAGCAAGATCCCGCGATTCAAATCGTGGCCGGCTGGTTGTTTCCGAATTTCGGGCAAAAAAACTTGCCGCCGCAAATTCGCCGTTTCGAGGGTTGCATGTTGACGGCGGCGAGCCTGCGGGCCAAAGCCGCTGCCTCCCGACTGATCGGTTTTGACGGCCGCGGCGCCATTGCTTTCCCGTCGCTCACTCCCGAACATTTGCCTCATTCTCAAACATTCCCGGAGTATTGCGGCATCGTTTATCCGGATGCTTTGTTGGCGCTGGCGTTTCTGCTGCGCGCGCTGCTGAAAATCTCGCGCGAAGAATTTGCGGCAATGATTCCCGGCACGATGCTGGGTTATCGCCTCATGGCATGTCCGGATGAAGCCAAGGCCTATCTCATGCGCCGCCTCGTCGAATCGCACAGCCGCCTCAATTGCGCTTTCAGCGACGGCGTCCGGTTGGAAGATCAAAACAGTGCTGAGAAAAACTGGCTCATTGTGCGCCCGTGCGCCGGCATGCCGGCGTTGGAAATTTATTGGGAAGAAAACACCTCGGACGCAGTTGCGAGTTCCAAATTG
>CAYUVM010000573.1:0-3586 GCA_964447935.1 uncultured Cytophagia bacterium
GGAAATTTCCCGCGATGGTGTTGGCGCATCACATGCCGGGCTGGGACTTGTTGTACCGCGAGTTCACATACAAGTTCGCGCATCACGGCTACGTGACCATCTCGCCGAATCTATATTTCCGCGCGGGGCATGGGACGCCCGAAGATGTTGCGGCAAAAGTAAGGGCGGAAGGAGGCGTGTCGGACGAGTCGGTAGTTGGCGATCTGGCTGGCGCGGCGAAATATCTCAACACGTTACCATACGTCAACGGCAGGATCGGAATCTTCGGCACGTGTTCCGGCGGACGTCATGCATATCTCGCGGCATGCCGCACAACGGAGTTCGACGCCGCCATTGACTGCTGGGGCGGACGGGTCGTCATGACTCCCGATCAGTTGAACGAAAAGACGCCGGTCTCGCCGCTGGCTCTCACCAAAGATCTGTCGTGTCCGCTGTTCGGCATTTTCGGCAACGACGACACCGCGCCGTCGCCGGAACAAGTGGACCAGCATGAGGCTGAATTGAAGAAGCAGGACAAGACGTATGAATTCCATCGCTATGACGGCGCGGGTCACGGATTCTTTTATTACACCCGTCCCGCCTATCGTCAAGCCCAAGCCATGGATGGATGGGAGAAGGTCTTCGCGTTTTGTGAGAAGTATCTAGCATAACCAACGGCATGTCATGCTGAGCGGAGCGAAGCATCTCCTCCTCGCCGAAAAAGACTCTTCGGTCGCTATCGCTCCCTCACATCGTCCCGATGTTCTTCGGGAGAGTGACATGTTAATAGGAGATTTTTTATGTGCACCATGATCGTCGAAAAAGTAAAAATTGACGGAAGCGGCAAAGGCGCGAGCGGATGGTTCACGCTCGACGGAGCCAATGTCTCATACGACCATCCCTTCAATGCGCTGATGGAACACGCGCTGAACATTGACTTCGTGAACGAATCCAAAGGTCCCTCCGCCCGCGTGGCAGTGGAGTTGAGCGAGTCCGCGGCGCGGGAGTTGGTAAGGACGATTCTAGATGTGTTGGATCAGGCGGAGGCGGGTGGGCATTTGGAACATCAAACAGAAGATAACGGCTTATACAACGTTAGACTAACCAGGGCATAGTGGGGTGATTACATTGAGTAGTCAGGTGGCGGTTTAGAGTAAAATTACTCCATGAGAAAAATAAAAGACCAAGCCGCTGTTGCCTATTCCGTTAATCGCCCAACCGAAATGCTGTTTTGGAATGAGATTGTCTGTGGGGATAGCGCAGACTTACTTAAATCAATCCCATCCAACAGCGTTGATTTGGTGATTACATCGCCCCCATATTTTCAACAACGCGAATATGATGGCGGCGGTGTTGGCAACGAAAAAAGGCCAGACGAGTATGTTTCTGCGCTAATGAAAATTTTTCGTGAGTGCGTTCGTGTAATAAAATCAACAGGAAGCATCGTTTTCAACATTGGCGACAAATATGAAGATAGCAGTTTGCTACTTATGCCTTATAGGTTTGCAATAGCCGCGACAGAACAATGCGGCGTAACGCTTGTCAACAACGTGACATGGGTAAAATCAAACCCGACCCCAAGACAATTCAAGCGCAGGCTGGTAAGCAGTACAGAGCCTTTTTTTCATTTTGTAAAATCGCAAGAATACAAATATTTCCTTGACGAATTCCTAAAGCCCGTCGAAGAGCCAAAAACGAATGGTAATGGCAACGGAACAGGCGAAAACGTAGGCAAAAAATACTTTTTGCTAATTGAGCAATCTAAACTCACGCCAAAGCAAAAAGAAATGGCGAGAAATGCGCTGGAAGAAGTCATTGAGGAAGTTCGCAACAGTGAAATTCAAGGTTTTCGTATGAAAATCAGGGGCATTCATTCAGAGCCATTTGGCGGACAAGATGGCGGCAGGAAAATTCAGTTAGACAAAAACGGATTCACTATTATTCGCATATATGGCAACCCATTAAAAAAAGATGTTATCGCCACACCCGTCGAGTCGCTCAAGAATTGTCCCCACCCTGCTATTTATCCGGTCAAGATAGTAGAAGAGTTCATAAAATTACTTACTCAAAAAGGCGATGTTGTCCTTGATCCGTTTGTAGGGTCTGGTTCATCAGCGGTAGCCGCTTTTCAAAATGAAAGAAATTATATTGGTTTTGACATAAGTGAAGAGTATTGTCTCTATGCTCAAAAACGTTTAAGTAGCGTCAAACATCAACTGTCCCTTTGGGAGAGAAACAATGCCAACGCCTGACGAAATCATGGAATCGGCTTATGAACAAGCCCAAAAAGAACCTTTGACAAGATTATTGTCTGGTCTGTCAATCGAAACCGTTCGAGATTTGAAGGTTATTGCAGAAAACGCCGAAACGCAAAAGGCGGTTCTTGGCGTTACATTGACCTCACTCGTTTATAAAATTTACAAACCAAAACAAGATATCCGTAACCATCAGGAAGGCATGAAAGGTGGTTATTCGGGCAGAACATTTGACACAAAATACGTCACGCCTTTTTTGAAGCGTAAGCTTCCTCATTTTGCGATGGCAGAAAGCGCATGGCTAACGCGTTCTTTGGAGCAACCGCGACCATTTAACTTGAAGTTTCCTGGAAAGATTCGTAACAGGGTTTTGAAAACTGCCTTTCTGAAAACTGTTGATCGCATTCAAACCAACAGCAAGCTTGCATCAAAATTCCTTGTTGCCTTGCTGGGTTTTATGTTGGAAGCAACGGCAAAAGATAACGCTCTTTTCACCAGAGTTCAAGTAGACAGTGGCATAACAATTGCAAAAATCATAGACGCTTTGAGTCTGCATATTCGCCATGATTACGGCAAGGGAGTCGTCGGAACTGCTCGCCTTCCTGTTTTGGCAATTTATTCGGTCTACAATTTACTCATGCCCGATGTCAAAAGATATTCTGGAAAAACACTTGTCTCATTGGAGTCTCATACTAGCCCTGACTCTCGTTCAAAATCACTGGGCGACATTGACGTGAACAATACTGATAATACTTGTTTTGAGTCAGTTGAAATCAAACACAACAAACCAATTACCGCCGACATGGTTGGCGTGGCTTACCGCAAATTCAGAAATACAAAGATTGATCGCTACTATATTTTAACAACCAGCGAACCGAATTTCAACGACCACGAATCAGTCATACAGGAAATAGAAAAGTACAAAAAAATTCACTCATGCCAGATTATTGTTAATGGCGTTATTCCATCCTTGAAATATTACATGCGTTTAATAGGCAATCCTCAAGAAGTCATAGTTGAATACACCAAATGGCTTGAATTTGAATATCAACGTGCAAGCGGCGTCAAAAGAGAACATTTACGATTTTGGCAAGAAATACGTCAAACCGTGTTAAACCCTGAGTAGCCGCAGAGCAAGAAAAACGCGCCAAGCAAGACATCCCAAGAAACAAAATAATCATATCGTTGCGCTACTAACGTACACCCTTTTATCAATCACACCTTCGGAGCAAATGTGATTCGACGAACCCATAAACTTTTCGCAATCCTCACCATCCTCCTCGCCTCCTGCAACACCTCCCTCAGCGAATCCACTCCCGCATCGCCGGGCGCGGTCGTGCCGCGCGCGACGA
>CAYUVM010000574.1:0-3581 GCA_964447935.1 uncultured Cytophagia bacterium
GCATTCTGCAAAGCAAAGCCAAAATCAATTTAGAGCAGCAACGTTGGGTAAATCCCGATTCGCTCTCGACTCGTTTCGCAACAATCGCTGCGAAAAACGCGGCCACCACTGCGGCTGGCCGCGCAATCACGCTGTTTAAAAATGAAAACAATATTCTGCCGCTTTCTGCGGCCGACACCGGGCGTATCGCCGTGATCGAATTTTGGGATGAAGCGCGATTACGCGGCGCCAATCCCTTGGCGCGTGAGTTAGAGCGCTATGTTAAAAATATAGAAACGCATTTGCTCACGCCGGAATCAACGCCGGCGCAATTCACTGAAATTTTAAAAACAGTGCGCCGGGCGCGAGCCCAAATCTGGCCGGTGTACACGCCGCTACGTTCTTGGAAGGGCGATATTGGTTTGCCAGCGAATTTGCAACCATGGGCCGATTCGTTGCTCGCTACCGGCGTTCCGGCGGTGGTCGTGAGTGTTGGCAATCCCTATATTTATTCGCAAGTGCAAAATGCGGCGGCGTATCTGGCAACTTTTGGCACCGGAGAACTTTTAGAAACTGCCGCAGCGCGCGCGCTCGTTGGCGCCTCTGAAATTTCAGGAAAATCACCCATCACCATTCCTGGCTATTTCGAGCGCGGGACGGGACTAAAATTAACCGCGAAAAATGTGGCACCGGCCGCGGCCCCAACGATGACGAATTTCCATTTGCGGGCCGGTTTTCCCAACGAGGCGGGAATGAATGCGAGTCAGTTAGATTCTGTGCGTTTGCTGATGCAAAACGCGGTACGCGATTCGGTTTTCCCCGGCGCGGTTTTATTGGTCGCGCGCAACGGCCTAATCGTGATGGAGGAAGCGTTCGGCAAAATGGGCTACAATGAATTTAACCGCCCGATGCCACTCAACGGAATTTTCGATATGGCGTCGGTAACCAAATGCGTCGCCACAGCCACGGCGTGTATGCTGCTTTACGAGCGCGGCCGACTCGATCTCGATGCGCCGGTGCAAAAATATTTGCCGGAGTTTGCCGGCACAGGCAAAGAGAAGATCACCATTCGCCATTTGCTGACGCATAGCTCGGGGTTAATGGCGTATCGCCGCTACTTTCTTGAATTTCACGCGCCGGGTGAAATTGTTAAAACCATTTTAAATGAGGCGCTGGAAAATCCGGTCGGCACGAAAACAGTTTATTCGGATCTGGGCATTATTCTCATGGGCAAAATTGTTGAGAAGCTTTCTGGACAAACGCTCGATATCTTTTGCCGCGAGCAAATTTTTACACCGCTGAAAATGAGTGAGACGTTTTATAATCCGCCGCCGCAATTTCTCGCGCGCATTCCACCGACGGAGTTCGACTCGTGGCGCGGCCGAATGGTACACGGGCAAGTTCACGATGAGAACGCGTTCGCGCTCGGCGGCGTCTCCGGCCACGCGGGTTTATTTTCGACGGCGCGGGATTTGGCGGCCTTTTTATTTGTGTTGCTTAACAACGGCGCCTATGATGGCGGCCGCTTATTGAAGCCGGAAACCATTGCCCTGTTCACTTCGCGGCAAAATGTCGTGAGCGGCAGCAGCCGTGGCCTCGGCTGGGACACTGCCGATGGAAAAAATTCCGCCGGCAGCATAATGAGCCCCCGCGCTTTCGGCCATACGGGTTTCACGGGTACATCGCTGTGGACCGATCCGGAAAAAAATATGTTCGTCATTCTGCTCTCCAATCGCGTGCATCCGACGCGCAACAATCAAAAGTTGTTGCCGTTTCGCGCGAAATTGCATAATACGGTGATGAAAGCGGTTGAAATGGCAAACTGATTTTAACCATGGAATGCACCCAATACGGAAAAGATTACGATGGAATGGCATCTCACTTAAGAATGTCTAATAAGGTAAAAAGAAATCGCTTGAATTTTTGACGAAAGCTCGTTATTTTGTCAATAACAGGTTGACGAAGAAATTACCAGTTGATTTTGCATATTAAGGAGAAACCAATGGCTCTCGAAGTAACCGATGTTTCTTTTAAAGATGAAGTTTTAGATTCCAAATTGCCGGTCATGGTGGATTTTTGGGCGGAATGGTGCGGCCCGTGCAAAATGATTGCGCCGACGGTGGCGGAATTGGCGAAGGAATACGAAGGCCGCGCGAAGGTTGTCAAGCTCGACGTTGACAGCAATTATAAAACCTCCGGCGCCTACGACGTTCGCAGTATTCCCACCCTGCTTTTTTTTAAGAACGGCCAGGTGGTCGACAAAATTGTCGGCGCGGTGCCGAAGCAAAAACTAAAAGAGAAATTGGAAGCAAATTTGTAATCGTCGTGCGGCAGTGATTTTAAAACTTCCGTTGTTCTTAAAATAGTTTTGGCCGAAACCTCGCAGCCGGGGCGAGTTTCGGCCAATTATTTTTAGCGTCTATTTTCAATTGCCGCGCTCGAATTTTTCTTTGTTATGCCGCAAAAAAATGATTACGACGTACTCATTGCCGGCGCCGGGCCGGCCGGATTAAGTGCAGCTATAGCTGCAGCGCGTGGTGGTTTACGCGTGGCAGTTTTTGAGCGCAGCAAAGAAATCGGCTATCCGATTCACACCAGCGGCGGCAGTTGGATCGCAGAATTGCGCGCGCTGGGCGTGCCGGAACGTTTCATGCATCCGATTCGCACCGGTAAATTTGTCGCATCGCAAGCGACGGCAAGTTTTTCTTATGAGCCGCCGGTGAGTTGCATTTTAGAGGTGCGCGGGTTGTATCAGTTTCTCGCGGCGCAGGCGGCACAAGCCGGCGCGCATATTTTTCCAAGCGCCGCCGTGGAATGCGCCATCGTGCAAGATGAGCAGCCCATTGGTTTGGCGGTACGGCAGCACGGCAATTTTTTTGCGCCGCTGCTGATCGACGCCACCGGCATCGCCGGTGTGTTGGCGCAACAAATGCGTTTGCGCGGGCCGGTGGCGCGTTATGGATTAGGCGCCGAATACGATGTGTATTGGCCGGATTGGCCGGCGGATACGATTGCCTTACTCTTCGGGGCGCTGGCGCCGCAGGGCTACGGCTGGGTTTTTCCGCATGGCGATTTAAGAGTGCGTATTGGAATAGGTGTCATTCATCCCGATACCAACGCCGAACCTCGATATCTGCTCAATCACATATTGGCGCAAAAAGAAATCGCTGGTTATCCAACGCCGCCGCGCGCGGCTTTCGAGTTTCACCTCGGCACGATTCCCGCGACGCCGCCTCTGCAAAAAACTTCTGCCGCCGGTTTATTGGTAGTTGGTGATGCCGGCAGTTTGATTTCAACTTTGCTGGGCGAAGGCATTCGTTTCGCTTTAGAGGTTGGCCGGATGGCCGGCGAAATGGCACTGACCGCTCATCTGGCCCAGCGCTTCGATGCGCATTTCCTCTCGCGCTTTGATGCAAGCTGGCGCCATAAATATGATAAACTCTTCACCTGGGGATTTGAAATCAATCAACGGCTCGCAAAATATGACGACGCGGCGTGGAATGAAAAAATAAAATTGCTCGCGCAGTTCCCGGCCGCCGCCATTCCCGCATTGCTGCAAGGCAACCTCTCCGCGCCATTGCTGCTGTCGTTGTTGTGGCGTT
>CAYUVM010000575.1:0-3580 GCA_964447935.1 uncultured Cytophagia bacterium
TTTGAATTATCACGCGTTGACCAACGGCATCTACGAGCAAACGACGCGGCAGGAATTGATTGAAAAACTGCTCAACGGCGTCGGCCTGTGGGAACGGCGGGACGACAAAATCAAAACGTTTTCCGGCGGCATGAAGCAACGCGTCGGCATCGCGCAAACGCTGCTGCACCTGCCGCAAATCATCGTTGTGGATGAACCGACCGCCGGCCTCGATCCGCGCGAGCGCATTCGCTTTCGCAACCTGCTCGCGGAATTGGCCAAAGAACGCATCGTCATTTTCAGCACGCACATCGTCGAAGACATTTCCAGCACCTGCCACGATCTTGCCGTGCTCAGCGGCGGTCGCGTGGTTTATCGCGGCTCGCCGGAATCCATGCAGCAAAAAGCCCAGGGCAAAGTTTTTGAAGCAGTTATTTCAGAAGATCAATTTGTGAGCTGGCGAGATTCTCTGCAAATTGTGCAACATAGCAAATCCGATAGCGGTATTCGCATGCGCTTTTTGAGTGAAGCGCCAGTGGCGGAGTTGGAAGCGGCAACGGTGGAGCCGACTTTGGAAGATGCGTATGTTTATTTGTTGCAGAGCAAGAAATGACGAGCTGTATTTTTACCTTGTTTCTCTCCCGATCTGCCTGTACTTTATTATTGAAGAAAATCACAGGATGCCGATCCAGGTTTGGATGCACTTTTCAACAATAAGCAGGCATGCACAATATTGATTTAATCGCAACGATTACCGGCGGCTTGGCGGCGGCGTTGGTGCTGGGTTACATCACCAATCGTCTGGGGCTTTCACCGATTGTCGGCTATTTGTTGGCGGGGTTTGCCGTGGGGCCAAACACCCCTGGCTTTGTGGCCAACAAGCATTTGGCGGATCAGCTTGCCGAGATCGGCGTCATTCTGCTGATGTTCGGCGTGGGCTTGCAGTTTCATCTCAAAGAACTGCTGGCGGTGCGGCGCATCGCGGTTCCCGGCGCAATTTTTCAAAGCCTCGTCGCAACTGCGCTGGGCGCATTGCTGGGCGTTGTCTGCGGCTGGAGTCTGGGCGCCGGTATCGTTTTTGGCTTGGCAATTTCCGTGGCGAGCACGGTGGTGCTGATGCGCATTTTGGCGGATAACAATGAACTGCACACGCCGACGGGCCACATCGCCATCGGTTGGCTGGTGGTTGAAGATCTTTTTACCGTTTTGGTCTTGGTGCTGTTGCCGGCCATTTTCAGCACGAGCCAGGTGGGAACAAGCAATGTGTTAACGGCGCTCAGCGTTGCGATTTTTAAACTCGGCGCCATGGTAGCCTTCACGTTTTTTGTTGGCGGCAGAATCATTCCGTGGCTGCTCGGCCATATCGCGGCGATGCGCTCGCGGGAATTGTTTATGCTGACCGTGCTGGTGGTGGCGCTCGGCATCGCGGTGGGATCGGCGCTGCTCTTCGGCGCTTCCATGGCGCTCGGCGCTTTTCTCGCGGGCATGGTGGTGGGGCGCTCGGAATTTAGTTTGCGCGCGGCCGCGGAAGCTCTGCCCATGCGTGACGCCTTTGCCGTGCTCTTTTTTGTCTCGGTGGGAATGCTGTTCGACCCGCATTATTTAATTGCGGAACCCGGTTTAACGGCAGCCACGCTCGCGATTATTCTGCTCGGAAAACCACTGGCGGCGCTTGGCATCGTTTTGTTGTTGCAATATCCGCTGCGCGTCGCGCTTACCATCGCCGTCGTCCTGGCGCAAATCGGCGAGTTTTCATTCATCCTTTCTGCGCTCGGCAAAAATTTGGGCATTCTCGATGATCGCGCCACGAACACGCTGGTTGCCGCGGCCATCGTTTCGATTACGCTCAATCCGCTTCTTTATCGATTGATTGACCCGTTCGAGGCTTGGTTGCGGCGGCGACGTTCGACTGCTCTTGCCGTTGAAGAAAATAAAAACGATGGCAGCGAAACCACGCCAATATCAGTCTTTCATCACCGTGCCGTTATTGTTGGATACGGGCCGGTGGGGCGAACGGTGGCGCGCCTGCTGCGTGAAAATGATGTCGAGCCAACCATCATCGAGATGAACTTGGAGACGGTACGGCGCTTGCGTGAGGAGGGGACGCCGGTAATTTATGGCGACGCGAGCCATTACGAAACTTTAAAGGCCGCCGAGCTGAAACATGCGGTCAGTTTTATTATCAGTACCGCCGGGATGCGCGGCAGCGCCGAGGTGATTCGTTTGGCCAAGGAGTTGAATCCGAAAATTCGCATTTTGGCGCGCGCATCTTATTTGCGTGAGCTTCTGGCGCTGCAACAAGCTGGCGCGGACGTGGTTTTTTCCGGTGAAGGTGAAGTAGCGCTCACCATGATGGAATTTATTCTCCGCCAGCTCGGCGCCACGCCGGAGCAAATCGACCGCGAACGCGAGCGCATTCGCGAAGATTTATTTGGCGGTGATTTATCTGCTGAGCCTGCGGCTTTATCTCCTAACCTTCGGGAACAACGAGAGCGCAAAACTGCTGTATGAAAATAAAGCGAAGGAAATTATGAATCCGCTTTTTACCTGGATCGTCGCGCATACCACCGGCCAGGCATTGGCGCGCCAGTGCCCGAAGTGCAAACGACAACAGCTTGTGGCGAAAAACCAAAAGAACGAAGCCGTGCGCTGTCAAAAATGCGGCGCGACCATTCCGCCGAAACACGCGTAAGGATGATTTGAATACAGGCACGGCAAAAGTGATTGAATTATGACAATGACCAACACTCCAACCCTGCAACCTTTTCGCTTCGCCGAACTTCCGGCGCGGGCGCGATTGTCGGTGGCGTGGGAAATTTTCCGGCTGCAAGCGCAAATTATTTTTTCGCACAAGTTTATCTGGTTCATGCTCGGAATTTTCGCTTACTTCATCGCAGCCTATGTCATCAATTACAACCAATCGGTCATCGAGCGCATGGGGTTGGACGATGTGCTGCCGGTGCTGCTGGAGTTTCCGCTCGCGGCGCTGGCGGTTTTTTTGAGCATGCAAGTCATCACCTCGGAAAAAGACAATCGCACGCTGGAGGTGATGTTTACCACCGCCGGCTCGCGCTACAAAGTTTGGCTGTTGCGTCTCGGCACGCTCAATATTTTATTATTAATTTTGGCATTCATTTTCAGCCTCCTGGCATTTTTCGCTTTTACCGATATTCCGATGCTTGGCATGGCGCTGCACGCTTTCGTTCCGACGTTTTTTGCCAGCAGCATGACGCTTTATTTTGCCGTGCGTTTTCGCAGCGGCCTCGCCGCCGGCATGGTTTCCGCCGGTTTGTTGACGCTGATTTTGATGTTTACCGAACTATTAGATAGCACCCGTTATTTTCTTTTCTTCAATCCGTATCATGTGCCGCGCCAGCTCGATCCCGAAACGTGGAATCTGTGGATGTGGCAAAATCGCATTGGTGTTTTGTGCGCGGGCGGGTTGATGTTGTTTGCGGCTTTGCGCGGCATGGAAGTGCGGGAAAGGTTGTTGAAGTGAGGGCGTTTATAGATTTCACTGACTAATTAACCAGCAAGCATAATTCTAAAACGGTGAGGCAGAAGCAATGGCAGGTTGGAAAACGCAGGATTCCATCGATTT
>CAYUVM010000576.1:0-3575 GCA_964447935.1 uncultured Cytophagia bacterium
TCTGTGGCCAAATCATGAAACACTTTATGGCGAACACTACATTCTGGTGGCGTTGACCGTGGCCTTTAGCTTGCTTGGCATTGTGCTCTGGGGCTCGTTGTCCGGCTCGATGCTGCCGTTCATTATGCGCCGGTTGGGGTTTGATCCCGCGGCTTCATCGGCGCCATTTGTTGCCACCTTGGTTGACGTGACCGGCTTGATTATTTATTTTTCGGTGGCCTCGATCATTTTGAGCGGGACCTTGCTGTAGTCGCAGGTGATTTTTCTGGTGTAAATTCCGTTGCATATTTTATTTTGCCGGGCGCCAAACCGCTACTCACCGACCTTTTCCGCTTCTTGCCGATTTTGCCGCATCTTTTTTCATTCCACCCGTATTTTAACGTGAACAAATGAAAGAGAAATGAATGCGGCGTACACTGCTTCTATTTTGTTACTTGTTTCCGGCGACAATTCTTGCGCAACCAAAACCGGCTTTCCTCGCCGGCAAAGTTGTGGATGAAAAAGGCGCGCCGCTGGTGTTTGTCAATTTGCAAATTGTGGACAGCTTCGATGGCGAGGTTTCCAATGCCGCCGGAAAGTTTTTCATCGCGACGCAAAAAGTCGGTGCAGCAAAAATTCGCGCGAGTCTCATCGGTTATGAACCCGCCGAGCAATCCATCCGTCTCGTAGCCGGCGATACCGCGCGAGCCGATTTTGTTTTGAAGGAAACGCTGTTCAATTTGGAAGACGTCGTCGTCACCGCGAGCGCATTTGCCACGGGCGATGAGGGCAAAGGCGTGACGCTGCGGAGAATGGAAGTCGTCACCACGCCCGGCGCCGCCGCGGATATTTTTCTCGCCATCAAAACGTTTCCCGGACTCGCGATGGTGGATGAAGGCTCGGGGCTGTTCGTGCGCGGCGGCGACGTGAGCGAAACCGTGACACTGCTCGATCAGGCCACGGTCGTGCATCCTTACAAATATGAATCGCCCACCGGCGGCGTGTTCGGCACGATCAATCCGTTTCTCGTCAGCGGCACATTTTTCAGCAGCGGCGGGTTTCCGGCGCGTTATGGCAACGCGCTCTCCGGCGTGCTCGCGATGGAAAGCCAGAACCTGCCGGAAGGTTCGGCGTATACTTTGAACGTCGGTTTGGCCGCGGCTTCGGTCGGCGTGCAGTTGCCGTTCATGCAAAACAAGCTCGGCGTGCGCTTCTCCGGCAATCGCGGTTTCACCGAGGCGATGTTTCGCCTGAACGGCTTGCGTGATAAATTTGTGGACGCCCCCAGCGGCGATGACGGCAATTTAAGCGTGATCTATCAGTATTCGCCCACAGGCCGGCTCAAGTTTTTTAATTTCGCCTCGACCGATCGTATCGGCGTCAACGTGCATGAGCCGTCGTTCGCCGCCGTGTATCGCGGCAACGAGCGCAATCAACTACACAACCTGCAATGGTCGGATATTTTTCGCGGCTGGCTGATAAAATCGAGCCTCTCGCTC
Organism: uncultured Cytophagia bacterium; assembly: GCA_964447935.1. Classification (GTDB taxonomy): domain Bacteria; phylum Zhuqueibacterota; class Zhuqueibacteria; order Zhuqueibacterales; family Zhuqueibacteraceae; genus Zhuqueibacter. The sequence goes on from CAYUVM010000576.1 coordinate 1,479, forward strand.
AATCGCTACGACACGGAAAGGAATCTCGGCAATTTGGATTTCGCTCAACGGGACGATACCTACAAATGGCGTTTGGATGTCGAACGCGAATTGAACAAACATGCGCGTCTGTTGTGGGGAAGCGAACTCGAGCGCGTCAATAATGATTTTCGCGGCGCGGTGCCGAAAAATGAAAACGTGCTCGATCCCGACGCCGAGGTGAATCATTTGCGGGAAAATTACTCCGCGCAACGCTGGGGCGCTTATGCGGAAATTGAAACGCAATTGAGCCGGCGCGTCACCGCTGGCGCGGGCGGGCGTCTCGATCATCACCATCTCGCCGGTGAAACGATCTTCGATCCACGCTTCTCGCTGCGCTATGATTTCACCAAACAAACCAATCTGCGGCTGGCGTGGGGAAATTATCACCAATTTCCCGAAGCGTATTTGTTCAATCCGGCCAGCGGCAATTCTCAGCTTGCTTCGCAACGCGCGCAGCATTATATTATCGGCTTCGAGCATCAACGCGATCAGTTCATGCTGCGCTTCGAATCGTATTACAAGCCGTATCAAAATTTGGTGCTTCGCGACAACGGCCGTAACTACGCCAATCGCGGCGACGGCGAAGCGCGTGGCGTCGATGTATTTGCGAAATACGGCGCTTTTCTGCAAACTCGCTTCAACGGCTGGCTGGCTTACAGTTATTTACACTCGGAAAGATTGCTGCCGCGAAATCTCGGTGATCATTATCTCTATGAACGCGCGCCTTCTTCTTTTGATATCACCCACAATTTGACTCTCGTTGGCAAAGTGCGAATAATTCAGTTTCTTAGCGGCGGTTTGACGTATCGTTTCGCCACGGGCCGTCCAATGACGCCGATCATCGGCGCGTGGCGCAACGAGACATTCGGATTTTATATTCCCATCGAAGGCCCGGTTAATTCTGAGCGCCTGCCTTCTTTTCAGCGGCTGGATGCGAGCCTGAGTTACTATCTTCCTTATGGCAGCGGCAATTCGACAACGTTTTATTTTGCCGTTTCCAATTTGCTCAATCGTGCGAATGTGTTGGATTATGATTATTCGCTCGACTACTCTTCGCGCACGCCGCGCCAAACAAATTATCGCCGGTTCGTTTATTTTGGCGTAACGACGACGTTGGCAAAGTGAGCGGAGCGCAGAGGGCATAGCGCAAAGCGAAGTGCTATGCGCCATGCTCGATGCGCTATGCACATTAACTTAACAACGAAAGAGATCGCTATGATCAAAGGCGTCCACACCATGTTCTACACTTCCGAGCCGGAAGCGTTGCGTGCGTTCATTCGCGACAAGCTTGGTTTTACCTCGTACACTGATGTCGGCGAAGACTGGCTCATCTTCAATCTTCCTGAAGCCGATATGGGTTGCCATCCCACGGAAATCGGCGCTGGCAATCCGCCATCTGGTACGCATTACATTTCATTTTATTGCGACGATCTCAAAAGCACCGTCGCCGAACTGAAGAGTCGCGGCGTGGAATTCGTCGACGAAATTTCCGACGCGGGCTATGGATTGACCATTCACTTCAAGATGCCTGGCGATTTTGTGGTCGAGTTGTATCAGCCGCACTATACGAAAAATTTAAAATGAAGTGGAGTACGAAGCTTTAGCTTTCACAAAGGATCAAAATTGAACTTTATTAACCAAAACTGTGGCTGTCGGACCGGGTATTGAAATTTGCCAAATTATAAGAAGCCTCACGTCCAAGTCCGATTTCGTACGGCTCATTAAGGAGAAAACTCATCATGCTACAACTGAACCGATTTCTGCTCGCAGTGGAGTTGTTCTGCTACTGGTGGTTTTTATCGTCGGGCTTTGAGCCGGTATTCGGCAAGATCGCTCACTTCATCGGTACCGTCGCATGTGCATGGTCGATTTATAATGGGATCAAATGGCATTATAAAAACCAGGATGGCGAGGGCCTCGCCTGGGCCATCATTGGCAGTTTGGTTTTCGCGGGGTTCAGCGCGAGATGGTTGGTCGCGGTATCTTGAACGCCGAAAAAATTCATGCAACAAAATCTTAAGTAAGATGCTGTTAAAAAATAAAATTTACAAATTTGTAGTCCCGCCCCCTTGTGGG
>CAYUVM010000577.1:0-3563 GCA_964447935.1 uncultured Cytophagia bacterium
AAAGCTTTCCCCACCAGCGCCAATTCATTGTGGCCGTGAATGTCGAGGCGATGCTGCAAATCGCCGTTGCCGAGGCGCTGCGCGCCATCGATTAATTGCCGCAGCGGCCGATGCAGTCCACGGCTCAAAAGCATTGCCAGCCCGATTCCCGTACCGAGAAAAAGCCCCGTGAGCAATAAATTCAATTGGAAAAATTTTGTGCGTTTTTCGCGCAAGAAAGCGAGATCATAATCAACGCGCAGGAAACCAATGAGCGGCGCAGTAGACGCCGCGAATTTCTCCAAATTCATTTGGGAAATCCGCGCCACTTGCGTGTCTTCAGCTTGCGCTTCGGTAAAGAGTGGATGGATGGTGACGAAGGCTTGCTGGCTGCCCTCCCGGCAAACAACGTGCTCCAGGGGTTGCCGATGATTTCCTATATTAGCGAGCAACGGCTTCAGTTCGGCATCTGCAATCTCGGCCACCCCTTTTTCAAACAATAGCTTGAGTTGTGGGGTGTAAATGACGCAATGTCGTATCTCGTCGGTTTGTAACAACTCATCCAGCGCATGCGTCAGCCGCTTAGGCTCGTGTTCCAATGCCGCGGTCGTCAATAGCGGTTCCAAATGGCGGGCGAGATACGCGCTATGCCCTCGGCTGTTCTCGAAGGTTTGTCGCAACAAAGCCGGTTGTAGAGAAAATAAACCCACAAGGGCGACGATCAAGCCGTGAATCAGCGCCAAAAAAATGGCCCCGACAAACAATCGCTGGCGAAAACTCAATTCGATACCACGCAGGTTGATGAGCTTTCGCAGCATTCGGCGGCGATAGCCGTCGGCACGTGGTATTAGGCCGTTACTTAGAAGCATGTCCCTCTGCCTCCTTCTCCGTCATGGAAGTCAGAATAATAATGCTGAGGTGATCAATTAAAATATAAAGTGTAAAAAAAGACTTTACTTAAAATTGGGTGCAAATAAGTCCACACACTGTTTTAAACAAACGCCTACGAGTAGGTTAGGCTGGCCGGTTGAAGTGCAAGGTTGGAAAGGCAATGGCAAGCTTGACCATGCAAAAATGCAAAGAAATTGTCGGTATTGCTGTAACCCAAGTTTCGTAAAATTAAAGAAACCCGAAGTCATTTTAGTTGGTGTAACATTTTTACAGCAATACCAATTTAAATTTTGTCAAAAATCTAACTTATTCATACTGGCAGTGGCGAAAAATGCGGAAAAAATTTTCAAAAAAAATGCCCGCAAACAATTTTCTTGCTTGCGGGCAACTTTAAAAAATGTCAAATCAGTTTTTAGCGGTACTACGGGTTACAACAATTCATGATTCGCGGTCGCCATTGGTTCACCAACCTGAATCACCGGGCTCGTTTCGCTGCCGACACCAAACGGTTGCCATTTGTGCGTGTCGTCGTTACGCAAACGGTGCTTCGCGCCGCCACGGGCATGCGTTTCATCAAAGCCCTTCGGCTCGATAAACAAACGTTCGCCATCCAACAGGCCAGTAATTCCAGCTTGGCCCGGCTCGGAACGTTTGGCTTGGCAATACACACAAGTCTTCGGATCGTGCGATTTGTAGTCCGTCGGCTCTTCGTAAGTTGTGATAAAACCCTCAAAGTTGCGCAGCACCACTTTGTGATCCGACATGCTCAACAAATAATTCGGCATCACTGGAATTTTACCGCCACCGCCCGGCGCATCGACAACATAAGTTGGCACGGCGTAACCCGAAGTATGGCCGCGCAGGCCTTCGATAATCTCGATGCCTTTGGCCACCGGCGTTCGCAAATGTCCGGAGCCTTCGACGAGATCGCATTGATAAAGATAGTAGGGCCGCACGCGCATTTTAACGAGATCTTGCACCAGCTTGCGCTGAATGTGCACGCAATCATTAACGCCTGCCAGCAAAACGCTTTGATTGCCCAAGGGCACACCAGCGCGCGAAAGTTTATCGCAGGCGAGCGCGATCTCCGGTGTAATTTCTTTGGGGTGATTGAAATGCATATTCACCCAGATCGGATGATATTTTGATAGCGTGGCGCAAAGCTCATCATCGACACGTTGCGGCAGGAAAATCGGTACACGGGTGCCGAGGCGGATGATTTCAAGGTGTGGAATCGCCCGCAACCGCCCCAGTAAATTATCCAAAACTTTCGGCGGCAAAATAAACGGATCACCGCCGGAAAGCAAGACGTCGCGAATTTGCGGCGTTTTCGCAATGTAGTCGATTTGCGCGTCATATTCCGCGCTGTTAAACTGCGCTTTCGGGTCGCCAACGATGCGGCTGCGCGTGCAATAGCGGCAATAACTCGCGCATTGTGTCGTCACCAGCATCAGCACGCGGTCGGGATAACGATGCACCAAACCCGGCACCGGCGAATGCCGATCTTCCGCGAGCGAGTCTTCCATCATTGAAGTGAACGGCACCATCTCCGCAGCGGTGGGAATCACTTGCTGGCGAATCGGGCAATGGCGATCGTCGGGGTCAATGATCGAAGCAAAAAAGGGGGTAATGTCGACGCGAAATAAATTATTGGCGCGAAGTGCAGTCTGCTCGCTCTCCGAAAGGTTGATAATTTGCGCCAACTCGTCCACGGAATTAAGCCGATGCTTGAGTTGCCAGCGCCAGTCATCCCATTGCGCCTCGGGCACGTCTGCCCAAATCTTCGGTCGCGGCGTGCGTTCGATTTTTTTTGTTCCGGCTGCCCCATTACCGGCAGTGTGTTGTAATTGGATGTTGTCGAGCATGGCTGCATTCCTTTCTACTATTATTATTATATTCTTCGTTTTCCTGCTGACTTGTGAATTGGTTAAGTACTCTTCCTTAAGATGAAAATTAAGATACAAAAACTTTTGGAAAGTTCCAAGAAATTGTGCATCTTAATGCAGAGTTGCTCCGCCTCAACCAGCACGGCAAGCTTTGTCAAGGAGCTACAGGCGTATGACTGGATGCTGTCGATTGAACGAGCAGGAATGCGATGAGATCACCTCAAGGGCAGAAGGCTTCTGCCGCGAAAGAAATCGAAACCGCGAGATTTCGCAGCCGTCTCGCTAACATTCCCGTGCTGCAAAACGTTCCGAAAAGCCTTCTCCACCGGCTCAAGCCCGGGATGTTGCGTGTGTATGCTGATGGAGCAATAATTATTCAGGAAGGGCAGCCGGCGGATCACCTGATTGTTATTTTGCAAGGCGTCGTTGATATCGTGCGCGGCAATGTTTTTCTCGTGTCGCGTAGCGCCAATGAAATGATCGGCGAGCAAGGCGTTGTTGATGAAGTGGTTTACAGCGCCACGGCAATGGCGCGCGGCAAAGTTGAGGTGCTCGCGATTCCGGCTGGTTTGGCGAAACAGTTTTTGATGAATTACCACTACACGCAGAACCTCATCAAAATTCTTTCGGCCAAATTGCGCGAGGCGACGGATGACGAAGCGGTACGGCTGGCGCAAGAACAGAAAATGTTTGCGGCGTTTCGCAGCCACGTGCATCCACGCGTGCTGGACGATCTACTCGCTAAAGGCATCGAAGACTATGGAGCGCCGCGCTACATTGATTGCGCTATTCTCTTTGCCGATATTC
>CAYUVM010000578.1:0-3562 GCA_964447935.1 uncultured Cytophagia bacterium
GTCTTCGCTAAAGCTCGCGAGTGTAATAGCGCGACGATCAGGGGTGAGACTGTGATGAATGTGCAACAGTGGTTGGACGACACCCGGATATCGGAGACCGATATCGTGAAAGTGCTGAGCAACCGCTTCGGCGACGGGGTCGTGTACCTGTCGAAGAACATGCCGCGCAAGGTCTACAACCTCGCCGTGCGGCGCGGGTTCATCAGCACCGACGGCTACATCACGCGCAAGGGTCGAACGTTGCTGGCGCAGTTCCACGGCAGTTGACGGAATCTTTTCCGGGATTTTTTGAAGCCGTAGGGCAGTTGGTCCGTTAGTCTCTTTGTCGAGAGTCGTTCTCTCTTTCAATAGAAAACTGGTAAGGAATCATATTTAATATCGTGTTCAGTGCTTGAGATGAATAAGTTGCCTTCGGCATGACATGTGACTGTAAAGCTGATTGGCAACCGGCAAACTATTCTATACAATGCCTCTTTTCCCTTTATACATCCGTCTTCTTGCTGTCGGTAAATTACGCGGCGCGATCTGGCTGCCGGCGGTTACAGAGTATAGTCAGAGAGTGCGGCGTTACGTAAAATTTGAATTGGTTGAAATTCGGGATAGTATCGGCAAAGGCTTGCCGGAGGCAACGGCTTTAGCCGAAGAAGGAAAAGCAATCACACAATTTCTTGAACCGGGAAATTATCTCATCACGCTGGATCGCGAGGGCAAATCGCTCGCTAGCGCGCAGTTCGCCAAACTGTTGCAAAAGCAGATTGACGCCGGAATTCGCAAAATGGATTTTGCGATTGGCGGACCGGTGGGATTGGCTCAGAACATCTCGGCCAAAGCCAATTTGCGGTTATCACTCGGCGCGCTGACCTTGCCGCACGAACTGGCACGCGTGGTTTTGCTCGAACAGCTTTATCGCGCGTTGACGATTTTGCGTGGCGAGCCGTATCACAAGTAAGCTGGATGGTTGGAGTTTTAGAGCGATGGATTAATGGAGCATGATTATGTTTACGCGTCGAATTTTAAAATTTGGTGTTGTCGTCATTTTACTATTTCCCATTTCGATGTTTTCACAAAACCTGTCCGGCGTCAGCATCTGCATCGATCCTGGTCACGATCCGAGCAGTCCCAATGCAGGCCCGACAGGACTGCGCGAAGCGGACATCAACTTTCAAGTCGCGCGCTTTCTCAAAGATTATCTGAAAGCGGCGCGTGTCGATACGGTGCTGCTAACACATCTTAACAATATTCCCAACATCAGCCTGAGCGCGCGCGAGCAGATCGCCAACAACTTCGGCGTGACGTGGTTTCATTCGGTGCATCACAACGCCACGGGCACGAGCAACAACACCGCGCGGTCAACGTTGCTATTGTTGGAAGAGCGACGCAACGTTGCACAGCCGTGTCCGGATGGCAGCGCCTCCGGCACTGGCCAGCCGGATTGGCCGGGCAAGGCCGATGTCATATGTAATATAATGGCAAAGCGTATTTGGGAAGGGTATAGAACATCGGGCTATTCCACACGTTTAGATTGGTCTTTTCGAGGCGGTTGCGGTGGATTAGGAAGCCTTGGAGTATTGAACGACTTACAAATGCCGGGCGAGCTTTCGGAAGCGACGTTCCACGATAATCCACTCGAAGAAGCGAAAATGCGCAACAATGATTTTTTGCGCATGGAAGCGCGTGCGCTGGCGATGAGCTTTTTTGATTATTACAACGCCGGCACAATGCCGACCGGCGCGCTCATCGGCATTGTGAGCGACGCCGAAACGAACGCGCTGCTGAACGGCGTCACCGTAACGCTGAATCCCGGCAACCGGATTTACACCACCGACAATTTTAAAAATGGTTTGTATATTTTTGACAATCTCATGCCCGGAACTTATACCGTCGCGGTGAATGTCCCCGGCTTTGTGCCCTCATCAAAATCCGTGGCGGTAGCGGCGCATGCATTCAATTACAGTGATGCGCGCTTGACGCCCAACACTGCACCGGCGGTGACGACGGTGACACCGCGCCATGATACGACCAATGTTTTTGTTTATGACGTACTTCGCGTTTCTTTCTCGCGCGCCATGGACGCAACAACGATGCCAACCGCGCTGCGTTTCACGCCGCCGGTTGCCGGCACGCTGCGCGCAGAAAATGACAACAAAACATTTGTGTTCGAGCCGGATTTTCGTTTTGAATTTGGCACGAACTACACGCTGACCATTGACAGCACGGCGCGCGATATCTTTGGCCGCGCGCTCGACGGCAATCGCGATGGCGTTGGCGGCGATGCGTTCGTCTCCCGGTTTTTAACCATTCCACTGAATATTGCCAAGCCGGTGATCGTAAATTATTCGCCGCGGAAAAGGCAAACCGACGTTGCTCTCCGCGAGGTAATTGAAATTGTCTTTAATCGACCAATTGATCCCGCCACAGTCGGCACGCAAACCATTTTAGTTGCAGCGGGAACGCGGCGCCTCAATGTGCGCATTTTCGCTTCAACTGAAAACGGCCTACACAAACTGAGCCTCGTGCCGCCACAAAACCTGATCAACGGCATTTTGTATAATGTCATCATGTTGAAAACCATCAAAGATCTCGCGGGTACTCCGATGTTGGCGGATTTTCGCTGGTCGTTTACCACGGCGCCGCGCGCCGATATTTGGGAGACGGTTAGCGCGTTCTCGCCAACCGATCAGCCCTTCAGCGACCCATTGCAAAATGCACGCACGCGCAATATCGTGCGCGACTCAACGCAATATCAGTTGGCAAAAAAATTTGCTACGAGCGATTCCACCTCCGGGCAATTGCGTTACCGTTTTCAGCCAGCTGGCGGCGCCGTCTTTCTGGAATTGCGCCAGTCCATTAAATTGGACAGCGCCGAGGCGGCAGTCTTTTTTTTATATGGCGATAACAGCAAAAATACTTTGGCATGGCACTTCCGCACGCGCCACGGCGCCACGGCGGTTTATGAGCAGGCCGTCAACTTTGCCAATTGGCGTGATATGAATTTCGAAGTGCGCCGTGATAGCGTAATCATCAACAACCAGAAAGTAGCAGCGCTTACACAGGCGCCACTGCTGCTCGAAGGCTTCGCGTTTTCTAACACGGGCGGTTTAAACGGCGAAGTACTTTTTGAAGATTTATTTTATGTGCATCCGGTGCGCACCGCCGTTCTGGAACAACCGGCAAAGCCGCCGGAAAACTTTGCGCTGCAACAGAATTTTCCTAACCCCTTCAATCCGGAAACTGAAATTAAATTTTTCACGCCGCGGCAGGCACCGGTGAAAATTTCCATTGTCGATCCCTTGGGCCGCTTGGTATGCGTTCTTGTTGACGGCGTGATAGAAGCGGGCGAGCATCGCACGCATTGGAATGGAAAAGATGCGAATGCCGCCGCGGCAGCGTCAGGAATTTATTTTGTGCACATGCGCAGCGAAAACTTCATTGCTGTGCGTAAGCTGCTTTTGGTTCGATAAATTTTCGTACACATCTTCGAGGTGAATAAATGAAAAACAGTAAATCGGTGTTTGCCGTTATTGTTTTGCTGGCGCTCACGTCATTCAGCGCCGCACAGGTT
>CAYUVM010000579.1:0-3558 GCA_964447935.1 uncultured Cytophagia bacterium
AGAGAGCCATTGGGAAAATTTTTTAATGGGGCCTTTGCGGCTTTTGGCCGTTACGACACGGTAGACAATCTCATATTCATCCGCAACGCCGGCAGCACGCAGATTATAAATCTCGAAATAGCAAAATAAGGGAGTCGCTTTCCTCACTTCGCGATACGGATAAGGCGCCAACGCGAAATTTTGTTTCTTCACGGCCGGCAGCAATTGTCGTTGATTGGCGTTTGCCGGTTCCGTGTAAAATTGCATGTCGCTGATCAATAAATTGGTGCCGCTGAAATCACGAATCACGAATGACTTTTGTTCATAACCAATTTTCTCTGTTAACTGATCTTGCACTTGCAAGGTTAATTCTCCCGTCAGCGGCGGGGACATCAGAGACAAATTTCCGGCAGCATAGGACAGGCCCTCGCGCGCCGCCAAGCCCACGGGAATCGCTCTGCTTTGGCGCGCCGCCGCCAAAGAATCAAATTTCTGATCGCGCAACATGCCGCTAAATTCAAGGGCAAGTGTGACCTCGGAAAGCGAGTCGAGATTTCCGAGTAGATTTTTTTTGAGCGGTGACAAAAAATCAACTTCAAGGCGCGTCAGGCCATTCGGGGCGCGGAACTGTGCAATGCTGTGAAAAAAAGTTAGCCGATTATCGGCTTTAACTGGATTGTAGATGGCAACCGGTGCTTGTGCAATGGCCTCGTGCACTTCGTATTCGTGATCTTGCACAATCCGCAATATTCTTGGCGTCAAGTTGCCGGCTGAAGCTCTTGCAAGTTGTGGCAGCTCCAAATCATTTACTTTGGTCGAGGCCTGCGCCAAAGCCGGTGAAACCGCCGCGCGCTCGTGAACCAATTTCGCCCAGATAGCCGCCTTGTCACTGCTCGACGCGCCGATAATGGCGCTCATGAGGCTTGGCACTTCCTCAAACGTTCCATCCGCCCTTCCCACAAAATGCACGAGAAAATCCGCCGCTACCTTGCGGTAGGACCAACTTTCATTCGGCAACAGATTATACTGATAATGCCTCTCGTAACGATACCAGGGCTTGCCATAACGCAGGTAGTATTTGCCGCGATCGTCGAAATATGGCGGCTGCGGTGAAGAAAAATTCTGTTTCACATAAGCGCAGCGCCGGATGAAGTCCAGCAGCCAGTCATTCTCCGGCAGCAGCGGATTGGGATTGTGCGCTTTCCAATACGCGCGCAAAAAAGCTTTGCGGGCTTCCAACGTGCGCCACTGGAAATACCTTTTGCTTTCGCCGGGGTCGAGCAACAAAACAAACGGATTTTCAAACTCGCGTTGAAAAGTGCTTGAATCGGCGGCAGCGAGCGCAGCAAAATATTGCTTCTCCGCAACGATCGTTCCGGTTAAATCTTCCGGAACGAATGACGGCAAACTATAGTCGGGGGTAAACATGACGCTCGCAGCGGAAACCAACAAAATGCGCGGGCACAAACGGGTTGAAAGAAGCAGCATTGAATTTCTCCGCAGGTAAATACGGATACTAAAGAAATTTTAGCCCATTAGGCGCTTATGCGAACAATCTCAAAAAATTCTGCAATTTTTTGTTGATTCGCGCTCAAATTGAACGCGAAGAAAACTGAGCGAACGAAGAAAACCTTTTCTTCAAAAGCCCTTGCGCGGTGCACCCTGAGGTCTCCGTGTTTAAAGAACTTTTAATTGCTGCGGCTTTGCGGAGCTTCCGGTTTCAGCTTTTCTGAAAATCTGCTGTCGTTGCCAAGACGGTGAGCGTATATTCTAATGTTCATCTATTGTGGATTCGCGTGCTGTTGATCTGCTTGTCTTCAGAGCCGCTGATGATTTAAACACGGCAGCGCCGCGCGCACTTGATCTTGATAAGCGAAATCAATCTCTGCGGTAATCACCGATTCTCGATCCGGGGCGAGGGCGAGCACGCTGCCCCATGGATCGATAATTGCGCTTTTGCCGTAGCTCGCATGGCCGCCGTATTTTTCGCCGTGCTGGTTCGGCGCAATGATATAAACCTGATTTTCAATCGCCCGCGCGCGCAGCAGCGGCAGCCAATGATCTTTGCCCGTCATCAGGGTAAAATTCGACGGAATAAAAATGAGCCGCGTGTTGCCGCGGTTGGTCAGCTTGCGATAAAGCTCGGGAAAACGTAAATCGTAGCAAATCGACAGTCCGACCTCACAAAATTCTGTTTTGGCCGTTACGGTTTCTATGCCCGGCGCAATGTAATCCGATTCCCGGTACGAACGCCCATTCGGCAAGATTGCATCGAAGAGATGAATTTTGCGATAACGAGCCAGCTCGTTGCCGCCGGGGCCGAACAATATCGAGGTGTTATAAATTTGGGGTGCATCGGCCACGCGTTCTCCCACCGAGCCGGCGAGAAAATAGATTTGCATTTGCGCCGCGAACGCGGCAAATTGCGGCAACCATTCCTCGTGCAAATTCGCCGCGGCGGCTTTATCCGGGCCGACATAGAGAAACGTTTCTGGCAACACGACGATTTTTGCACCGCGCGCCACCGCTTCTTGCGTCAGCCGCTGGGCGCTATCCCAATTACGCGCAATATCCTCGCGCGACTCCATTTGAATTGCAGCGACGAGCATTTCTTTCTCCAGGTAAACAGTAAACTTTGCAACAAAATGGGACCCGCAACGAAAACATAAAAACGCATCGCCCGGCTCTGTGCCATGACTTTGCTCGGAATATCATCCGGCGATTTCACCGCACCGTCGCCACAATCCTCTGTCCATGTGATCAGCGTCGTGCCGGGCTTGAGATGCATCTTCGCCGGATGTCCGCCGCTGGTGTAAACCAATTCTTCGTGCTTGTGAATATACGTGACGCTTGACGCGTTCGCGCTTTCGCGGGAATGGCAATCTGGGACGGTTTTAGGCTTTATCAGCAACCGGTTAGATGTTTAACTTTGTAACTTTGCCAGCAACGCTGCAATCGCCGCTTCGCATTCGCCATCTTGCGAGCTTGTTTGCCGCAACGCTTCTTGAAAAAGCGCCAACGCCTTTTCATATTTGGTATTGCCAATCGCGGCATTGCCCTGCAAATGCAAAATGTCGCCTTCTTCGCGCAACAACGTCGCGAGGGCTTTGATTTTTTCTTTCTCGCCGAGCAGCAATGCCAAAGTGGCGGCATCCATTTGCTCTACCAACTCGCCGTTGAGGCCAAGCAGTTGGCCGTAAGCATTTTGGGCGAGTTGTAACGCCTCAACATAATTTTGGGCGTTCTTGGCAAAAAGAATGCGCGCGATCACGGCGGAAAGCTGGGCGATCATGCGCATGAGATAGTCACGTTCGATCATATTGGTTCACCAGTGGTTCAGTGCGCCGGCTGCCTCCATAGAGTTTGCCCGTTAACGGCCTGACCGGCAAACCGGCTGACAGTCCAACGAGCCAACGTTTTTCCCCAACAAAAAAGGCGCACCCTGACCAACGGATACGCCTTTTTCATTTACCTCCGTCCGGCTTTATTTCTTGCCGCCGAGAACGGCGTCTTTGCAAGCTTTGGCGACGCGGAATTTCACCACGGTCTTCGCCGGAATGTGGATGCTGGCGCCCGTTT
>CAYUVM010000580.1:0-3558 GCA_964447935.1 uncultured Cytophagia bacterium
CGCGTGAAAAGCATTGCTGGCGTATTTAACGATTTCCGCGGTTTCAATGCTGGTGAGATAAACGGGGGCAGCGATATCTTTATACAACTCCTGTGCCCGCTCGGCCGTCGCCGCGTCGCGTGCGCCGATGACGGTAAACGGTGGTGCATAAAAATCCTTCACGGAAGTGCCTTCCCGTAAAAACTCCGGATTAAAACACAAGCCAAAGCCACTACCCAATTTCTTGCCGGATTCTTGTTCAAGCAAAGGAATGATCACGCGATTGACCGTGCCCGGTAAAACCGTGCTGCGCAACACAATGAGATGATAATCTTTTTTATAGCGTAAAACCTGCGCCAAGCTGCGACAAGCGCTGATCACACTATGCAAACTCAACGAGCCGTTGCCATTACTCGGCGTTCCCACACAAATCAGGCTGAGATCGGTATTCAGGATCGCCTCATGCGTATCAGTGGTAGCATGCAAACGCCCATTGCGCACATTCTCCAGCACCATGTCGCCGATGGCCTCTTCAACAATCGGGCTCTTGCCGTCGTTGAGCAGCGCTACTTTTTGCGAATTAATATCAACGCCGATGACTTCATGGCCATCGCGCGCAAAACATGCCGAAGTTACCGTCCCAACATAGCCTAATCCCAAAATACTCAGTTTCATTGACGTCCTCGTTACAATGACAAATATTGGCAGTAAACCAAACCGCACCGGCTTTGGGGCCCCTTCACAACGATTTCTGAGTTTTCAGCTCAAAAGTGCAAGCCTGCTATCAAAAAACGTTAACCAACACTTCGAAACAATTGTCCAAAAACTACGGACTTCTTACTGTAATCAATAAAATTTACCAACAAAACGGCGATTAGCGGAATTTTGAATTTAGAAAAGGAAATAGAATTTTACCGGCAGGTAACAATTTTAGCGGCAGGCCCCAATGTTAAGAAAATTTACCCAATTCAATCGTGGCAATGGTTTCCCACAATTCCGGTACAGTACGAATGCGACGCAATTCAAGCAAATCACTGGTGGTGTCGACAAAACCGTGTGCTGAAGTGACAGTCGAGATATACCCACTCTCTGCCACCATCTGCCTGACGCGGTGGTTATAATAAGGATAAGGCCCACTGTTCGGAACCGAAAAATGCCGAATCGGAATCTCCAATTTTTTCTCAAGCGCGACGCGGCAGGAAAAAATTTCATCGCGCGCCTCATCGGGATCGGCGTTCGGCAAATTTAAATGCGTCATCGTATGGCCGCCGATCAGCATGCCGTTTTCTAACATCCGCCGAATTTGTTCCCAGGTGAGCATGACACGGTCAGCGGCAGCGGGGAAATTCTCGGTTGCCAGTTGTTGGCGCATTTGTTCACGCACACTTTCGCGTATTGCGCGGTTGTTGCTTTTAATGATCCTCACCACTTCGCGAATCGCGAGATTTTTTTGAGCGCTATTGTTGAGAGCCAATTCAATTGGTCTACCCTGCACCTGCAAACGCAATTGCGGATTTTTAGATTGCAAAATCAGGTGATTGGCTTCAAATAACCAAAACGGCTCAACCCGATCAATGCAGTTTACCGTCAGATAAAAAATCCCGGAGGCATTGTAGCGCCGAAGAATTTCCGCGGCGAGAAGATTATCGGCATAGCCGTCATCAAACGTGAAGACCACGGCATTGCGCGGCGGCTGCTTTCCCGCGCGAATAGTGTCGATAACCTCATCCAGCGAGAGAATACGATAATGCCGGGCAAAATACCGCACATGTTTTTCAAAATCTTGCGGTGAAATACAAATGCCCGGACTGGCGTAGTCGCAGCGGTGCGGGTCAACGACGGCGTGATAACGCAGGATCGCCACACGACGATTGGGAAAGAGAAACCGGAGGAAGTTAAAAAAACCGAGATGAAATAAAATAATTTTTATTAGCCGATTGACTCTGTATTTCATGTTCATTGAATTGATTCAAGCCTTGTCTTCCCGCACTGTATTCCACACGGCAAACTTCTCGCCGCGATAGTTGCTGATAATTCCCAGCAGCGAGGCATAATTCACCAGACAAAAATAGTACGGCACGTAAAATAATTTTGAAATGGCCTGCCGCTGCGATTGTAACCAGCCGATAAGCGCTAAAACATAAAACATTATTTGCAAAGCGAAGATCGTTTGATGGAGTTTACCAATATTCAAAAGGAAAAAATTCGCGATGAAAGCTCCGACCATGAACACTGGAATTAGCCAGCGCAATAATTTATGTGAAATCACCTGCATCGTATAAAACCCAAAACGAAATGGATTCAACACT
Source organism: uncultured Cytophagia bacterium (assembly GCA_964447935.1). GTDB lineage: Bacteria > Zhuqueibacterota > Zhuqueibacteria > Zhuqueibacterales > Zhuqueibacteraceae > Zhuqueibacter. Next base: position 2,289 of record CAYUVM010000580.1, read on the forward strand.
TGCCGGACGCGCCAGAGGCCGCGCCAGGCGCGATTGACAATGCGAACTTTACGGTGAAATTCTTTTTCAAACGATTCGGCGCCGTGTTCAAAGGAGAAGGCTTCCGCTTCATAAACGTTGCGATACCCCTGCGCCACAATTTGCAACGGATTGACAAAGTCGCTCAAATCTTCCGGTCGCATCGGGCGGAATAGCGTTTTACGAATGGCATAAATGGCGCCATCGCCTCCCACCAGCGAACCAACTTGCGTTTCCATCTTTTTCAACGCCAGTTCGTACCGCCAGTAAAGATTTTCACTCGCGGTCGAATCCGCAGCGTTCTCTTCAACTTCATAACGCGATTCACCGGTAACACATCCGACGGTTGGATCGGCAAAATTGCGTACAAGCTGCCGAACCGCCTGGCGATGATACATGGCGTTGGCGTCGGAAAAAATGATGATCTCCCCTTTTGCCTGCGGTACCGCGGTATTCAAGCCAACGGTTTTGCCGCTGCGTTTTTCCAGGCGTGCTAGCCGCACGCCACGATTGGCATATTCGCGAACGATTTTGTCCGTATCATCATCGGAAGAATCTGAAACGACAATCACCTCCAACTGCTCGTGGGGGTAATCAAGCGCCAAGCTGTTTTCAATTTTTTTCCGAATGCTGCGGGCTTCATTGTAGGCGCTAATAATTAAGGTCACCGGTGGTGTGATCGAACGGCGCTGGACGGGCTGGTCGTGGGTTAATCGTGAGAGCAGTAGCAAAACGAAAGGATAGCCGATATAAACCCACAGGATGAGGATGACACAAAATGTAAAAAAGAGAACCATTTTAAAGTTTGTAGTTACGCCTTCAGGCGTTAACTTTTCGTTTGGAGCGAAGGGATCCTATTTAAATAACTTTTTCATTGTCGAGCTTACGACCATATCCAAACGAGAAAGTAATTTAATCGTCGAATGTCAATGCCTAAAGGCATCACTACGAACATTCATGGAATATTCCGAATAATCGCCGGCCCAATCAGGCGCGTCACCCAAAGCGGCAAACGCTGCCAAACATTGATGGCCAATTGATACTTGGGGTTGGTGGGTGCCAACTCCGGCAGTTCGCTACCGTTTGCTAACCAGTATTGCCCATACAGCGGCACCGGTTGTGCGCCCCATTGCGCTTTGAATTTAAAGGTGTTTTCGCCAGGCGTGCAACTGCCAAAGTCAAAACGCCGATAACCTTTTTTAATTGCAAATTCCAAAACCGCCCAGTAAAGCAGCATGTTCGCCGCAAGATG